>JAQBNK010000021.1 GCA_028288595.1 Chitinophagaceae bacterium | reverse complement strand
CACTTCTGTTTTACCAGCTAAATATCCACCCAGTCCCATGGCTATAGAACCGGCAGCAATTTCTGCAAGACCTGCTATAATAATCACGTTCGTATTATCAACCGCCCCGCTTAAACCCGCAGCCAGTGCAAATGGAACAGTAAGACCATCACTCATCCCAATCACAATATCTCTTAGTACGTCTGAACTTTGCAGGTGCTCTTCAGCATGTTCGTGTGTGTGCATGAATATTTTTTGTTAAGATAATAACTGAAAACTGATTAGACACTGAATTAAATAGAAAAGGGCCGTTGCGGCCCTAGTGGTTTTTCAAATTATATAAATTAAAAGGCAAAACGGAAAGCCAGCCCTGCATTTAAATCGAAGTTTGTATCAGGCGCCAAAGCAAATGTTGGGTTAATATCGAAAGCAATATTAATAGGCGCCCCGGTAAATTTATAATCAAGACCTACAGTTCCTTTCACTCCAAAAACGGTACTGTTGTTAGTGGAATAAGTAGTGAAGCCAAGCATAGCACCCGGACCTACATACCACCTCAGTCCGTTTGCACCGGTAATATTTCCGTGCCACTCATACAAGCCTTCCAATTCGAGAAAATGGCTCTTAAACAGCAGAGAACCTTCCAACGCGTTTATACTGTTTGAAAAATGTTTTACGTTGAAACCTCCGATAGACCCGTCACCAAAATATCCTTTAACCCCGATAGCTGTGTGATAACCGGAGCCATAATTTTGGCCAGAGGCATTAGTCAAAACAAAAAGAAAACAAACAAAGAAAAAACTAAGCAGCAGGTTTTTCATATCAGAATTTTTGAAACCTTACACTTTCAAAAACTTTGCCATTTCTTTCTTCCTTCAAACCAGTTCATTCAGGCTTTTTGAAATTATTTTTACGCACTCTCTAACCTGTTCCTCATTTATGACCAAAGGCGGTGCAAAACGTATTTTGTTTCCATGGGTTGGTTTGGCCAGCAATCCTTTTTTCATCATGATCGTACAAAGTTCCGATGCGGCCTCTGCTGCAGGATGATCGATAACAATTGCATTGAGCAATCCTTTCCCTCGTACTTCGGTCAATACCGGATTTTTTATTTTATTTAATTCACTTCGTAAAATCTCACCCATTTTTTGTGCATTGTCTTCCATGTTTTCTTCCTTCAAAACTTTTAAGGATTCTATTGCTACTGCACATCCTAACGGGTTGCCGCCATAAGTAGAACCATGTTCACCGGGATTAATATTAAGCATGATGTCGTCGTCTGCAAGAACTGCCGAAACGGGTATTGTTCCCCCGCTTAATGCTTTCCCTAAAATTAAAATATCGGGCCTTACATTTTCATGATCACAAGCCAGCATTTTTCCTGTTCTGCATAATCCTGTTTGAATTTCATCTGCAATAAACAGAACATTATATGCTGTACATAATTCTCTTACACCTTTTAAATAACCTTCATCAGGCACTAATACCCCTGCCTCACCTTGTATTGGCTCAACCATAAATGCAGCTATATTTTGGTCCCGGAATTTCTTTTCCAATGCCGGCAAACTATTATAAGGCACTATATCAAAACCAGGCATAAAAGGTCCAAAACCTTTAAAGCTTACAGGATCAGTTGAAGATGATATTGCGGCCAGTGTCCTGCCCCAAAAATTACCTTCAGCAAAAATGATTGTCGCCTTGTTTTCAGGAATTCCTTTTTTTACATAGCCCCAGCGTCTTGCGAGCTTAATTGCAGTTTCGCCGGCCTCAACACCAGTATTCATCGGCAAAACCTTATCATACCCAAAATAATCCGTAATAAATTTTTCGTATTCTCCTAGCAGGTTATTATGAAATGCCCTGGAAGTTAAGGTCAGTTTCTGAACCTGTTCGATTAATTTACCAACGATGCGGGGATGGCAATGCCCTTGGTTTACAGCTGAATAGCCGGATAAAAAATCATAATATTTCGTACCGTTAACATCCCATAAAAAAACACCTTCTCCTTTTTCCAGAACTACTGGAAGCGGATGATAATTATGGGCGCCATATTTTTCTTCCAGCGCAAGGAAATACGCTGTTTTATCTGAAACAGAAGTCATAAAATGAGAAATGAGTGATGAGAAATAAGTGAAGGAACTGAATGATCAGCCCGGTTAAATGAACGGAGGGTTAGAATTTAGACCCAAAGGGATGGTCCAGGAAATCAAGATATTGACGTAAAAATTTCACTCGTTAGGTTATATAACGGCAAATTAACGCTTCTGGTTGAATCTGTTTTGATTTCGAACGTAATTTTGCGTCTTTCCTAACAAGCAGGGGTGGAAAATGATTTTTTTTGATGAAAACATCAATCAAAAAGTTGAAAAAGAGCATTTTTCTTTTTGAACTTTCGGCAATTTTCCGCACCTTTGCATCCCGAAAATTCGGGGATAAAATTACTGATATGGCTAGAGTTTGTCAGGTTACCGGTAAAAAACCAATGGGTGGTCATACTGTTTCTCACTCGAACATTAAGACTAAACGTCGTTTTTTGCCCAATTTAAAGACCAAGCGCTTTTATTTCGCTGAGGAAGAACGTTGGATAACCCTAAAAGTTTCAACAGACGCCTTAAGAACCATCAACAAGAACGGTCTTGCGGCGGTGATCAAAGGAATGAGAGCAGACGGAGTTAAAATCTAATAACAAAATTTAAGTGCTAATACAATGGCAAAGAAAGGCAGCAGAGTTCAGGTGATTTTGGAATGTACCGAACAAAAGACAACAGATGTTCCGGGTACAAGCCGTTATATCACCGTTAAGAACAAAAAAAACTCCCCTGAGCGTTTAGAGCTTAAGAAGTACAATAAGAATCTGAAAAAAGTAACCGTTCATAAAGAAATTAAATAGTCATGGCAAAAGCAGCTAAAACCGCGATTAAAACCAAAGACCAGAAAGCAGCAGCTGAAGCTAAAAACTGGACTAAAGTTATCAAGGCTGTCCGCAGTCCTAAAACCGGTGCATATACCTTTAAAGAGGCGATCGTTCATAAAGACAAGATCAAGGATTTTTTGTCTGCAAAATAATTGCTGATTCAAACGAATTAAAAAGCTTCCTGCTCGCGGGAGGCTTTTTGTATTTCTGTAAGCAAATTCTAAATTCTAAGTCTGAATTCTAATCTGAGTTGAATTACCTTAGAATTTAGACATCAGGATTTAGAATTTTCAAATTATAAGCATGGGATTTCTCGGAAACTTATTCGGTAAAAAAGAAAAAGAAACACTTGACCAGGGTCTCCAAAAAACCAAGGAAGGATTTCTTTCAAAGATCACAAAAGCTATTGCGGGTAAAAGCACCGTAGATGAACAAGTACTTGATAATCTCGAAGAGGCGCTGATTACTGCCGATGTTGGTTTAGATACAACCGTTGAGATCATAAAAAGAATAGAAGACCGCGTTGCCCTGGATAAATATGTAAACACAACTGAACTTAACCGGTTGCTGCAGGAAGAAATTAAAAGCCTGCTGGTAGATGCACCCGAACAGGAATTCAAAAACTTCGAATTGCCTGCCGATAAAAAACCTTATGTTTTATTAGTCGTTGGCGTAAATGGTGTAGGTAAAACAACCACTATTGGTAAACTTGCCTATAACTTTAAGAAAGCCGGCAACAATGTGATAATGGGTGCGGCGGATACTTTCCGTGCGGCTGCGGTTGACCAGTTAACCATCTGGAGCGAAAGAGTGGGAGTGGCTATAGTAAAGCAGGCGATGGGTTCAGATCCGGGCGCTGTTGCCTTCGATGCAGTATCAAGCGCTGTCGCAAAAAGATCTGATATAGTTATTATCGATACCGCCGGAAGACTGCATAACAAAGTTCACCTGATGGAAGAATTAAGCAAGATCCGCAGGGTGATTCAAAAAGTAATTCCCGGCGCCCCTCATGAAGTACTGCTGGTGCTGGATGGCTCAACCGGTCAGAATGCTTTAGAACAAGCGAAACAATTTACCGCAGCTACAGATGTTACATCTATAGCCATCACAAAATTAGACGGTACAGCGAAAGGTGGTGTAGTATTAGCCATCGCACATCAGCTAAAAATTCCTGTAAAATATATTGGAATGGGAGAGAAACTCGAAGACCTCCTGATATTTGATAAAGATGAGTTTGTGGATAGCTTGTTTAGTATGAATGAGAAATGAGAAATGAGTAATGAGTAATGAGTAATGAGTAATGAGTAATGAGTAATGAGTAATGAGTAATGAGTAGAATGCAACCACTCATTACTCATCACTCATTCTAAAACGTATACCTCACCCCAATACCTCCCGACGCAGGATCGAAGCCCGTTGAGCCAGCTAACGAAATTGCAGGATGCCAGTCAAGACTTATGTTTATCGGCAAGCCCTTAAATTTATAATCAAGACCAATAATACCATCGATGCCGATATCGAGTTGTGTATCAAAATTTTTCTCTGTACGGTAGGCATTGTTCCAAATGCCTATGTGAGCACCGGGTCCTACAAACCAGCCGAGGTCACTGTCTGCAGTGATATTATAGTGATGGAATTCATACAATCCTGAAAACCGGATGCCGTGACTGGCAAATTCTGCCATAGCCTCCAAAGCGTTATTTCCACGGATAAATTTTTTATAGGTGACAGCAAAACCACCCGGAAATTTTATTCCTATTGCCCTGTTATATCCGGGGCCTGAACTAAGATCAGGGTTGCCATCCTGGCAAAAAATCATGGAAGAAATAAACAGTGCAGCGATCAAAACCAAAATTTGTTTCATAACTAATTGTTTATGATTGTATAAAGCTTAAGGTAAACGGTTATATACAAAAAAGAATTGCTGAATAAGTTGTTAAATGTTAAACTCATCTAATTGCTTGCCAAGCTTTCGTAGGATGGACTTTCGAATGTTACCTTTGCCAGCTCTTAAGAAACTTAGAAACGAGAATGAAATCGAGATCATTAAAACAAGATAAAGTGAACATTATCACACTGGGTTGCAGCAAAAACCTGGTGGACAGTGAGGTATTGAGCGGGCAGCTAAAAGCCAATAATATTGATGTTATTCACGAGAATGGAAAACTGGATCACAATATTGTGGTCGTAAATACCTGCGGCTTCATCGATAAGGCAAAAGAAGAAAGCATTAATACCATTCTCGACCAGGTTTCTTTAAAACAAAAAGGCCGCTTAGATAAGGTCTATGTTACTGGTTGCTTAAGTGAACGGTATCGCAACGATCTCGAATCAGAGATACCTGAAGTAGATGCCTGGTTCGGCACACTTGAACTTCCTTTTTTACTGAAACAATTGAATGCGGATTATAAGTCTGAGTTGTTAGGCGAGAGATTATTAAGTACGCCCAAACATTACGCATATTTAAAGATCAGCGAAGGTTGTAACCGTACCTGTGCATTTTGCGCCATACCGCTCATGCGTGGACAGCATGTGAGCAGAACCATGGAAGATTTAGTTAAGGAAGCAGAACACCTGGTAAAGAATGGCGTAAAGGAAATCATGCTGATCGCACAGGAACTCACTTATTATGGTTTAGATATTTATAAAAAAAGAATGCTACCTGATCTGCTGAACCGTTTAGCAGATGTAGAAGGTTTGGAATGGATCAGGCTGCATTATGCATATCCTTCAAAATTTCCACTAGAAATTATAGATGTGATGAGGCAGCGTGATAATATCTGTAATTACCTGGATATGCCTTTGCAGCATGCCAGCGATAATATGCTGAAAGCAATGCGCCGCAACATCACCAGAAATGAAATGCAGGACCTGTTACAGGCCGTTCGTGAAACAGTACCTGGTATTTGTTTGCGTACAACCCTTATTGCAGGTTTTCCGGGTGAAACAAAGGATGATATTGAAGAGTTGAAAACTTTTCTTCAGCGGGAAAGATTCGACAGGGTTGGTATTTTTAGTTATAGTCATGAAGAGAATACATCAGCGCATGACCTGGTTGATAATATTCCGCCGGCAGAAAAAGAAGCCAGGGCACAGGAAGTGATGGAAGTGCAGCAGGAGATCAGTTATGAAAAGAACCAGGAAAAAGTGGGTAAGACTTTTAAAGTACTGATCGATAAAAAAGAAGCAGGCAGATATATAGGCCGCACAGAATTCGACAGTGTTGAAGTAGATAACGAGGTGATCATCCAGTCTTCCGGAAAATTAATGCCGGGAAGTTTTGTAAATGCTGTCATCACAAAAGCATATGACTACGATCTGGAAGGCGAAGTGGTATAAATTTTTTCATAAAAGGTAAAGAAGAGCAAACTATTCATTTTAAATTGCTTCTTAATTGCTTATGGATACACACTGCAGCTATATTTCTTACAAAGACACCGGCTATTTTGCTAAAATAGTCACTGACTATCTTGAACGGTCTGTAGAGCTGCAACCGTTTTATCAATATCCGGCAACAAAAGAAGGGCTTTTATCCTCAATTAAACAACGAAGCAAATTCTCCACAAACCGCGTGGCGTTGACTGATGTGCTGAAAGAACAGTATGTAAAAATGGATCTTTCCATTGCTGTGATGAATAACATTGACGCACTTGCTAAGGAATCTACTTTTACTATTACAACTGCGCATCAACCTAATGTTTTTACGGGGCCGCTTTATTTTATTTACAAGATTGCTCATGCTATCAAACTGGCAGTGTATTGTAAACAACAGTTTCCGGAATACGATTTTGTTCCGGTTTACTATATGGGCAGTGAAGATGCTGACCTTGAAGAACTGGGAAATATTTCTATTGATGGAGAGGATTATAAATGGAATACCTCCCAAACCGGTGCGGTCGGCAGAATGAAAATTGATAGAGGATTTATTGAACTGATTAATAAGATCGAGGGCCAAATTGGTATTCATCCACACGGCGCTGCTATAGCAAGCTTGTTCCGGAAATTTTATACACTTAATAAAAGTATTCAGCAGGCCACATTAGAAATAGTAAATGCCTTATTTGGAGAATACGGCCTGGTAACAATAATACCTGATCACCACGAATTGAAAAAGCAATTCATTGCAGTGGCGGAAAAAGAATTAAAAGAAGAATTCTCTCATGATATAGTTGAAAAAACGACTCAATTACTTTCCCAATCTTATAAAGTACAGGCTGCCGGAAGAGAAATCAATCTCTTTTACCTGACGAACGATAAGAGGGAGAGAATTGAAAAAAGAAATGGCAGATTTTATGTGATCAATACAGATATTGCTTTTTCTGAAACGGAAATATTGAATGAATTACAAATTTATCCCGAGCGTTTCAGCCCTAACGTTATTCTTCGCGGCATTTTCCAGGAGTTGATACTTCCCAATATTATTTTTATAGGGGGTGGAAGTGAACTCGCTTATTGGCTGGAACTAAAAACCGTTTTTGAAAAAGTAAATATTCCTTACCCAGTTCTTATCCTTAGAAATTCTTTCCTGTTATTAAAACAAGAATGGGAAGCAAGTTGGGAAAAACTTGGATTTGCAATCCCGGATATTTTTAAGGATGAGTTGGAACTGATGAAGCAGCTCGTTCAAAATTCATCCCAAAATAAATTGCATCTGAACGGCGAGCTTACTTCAGTAGAACAATTATATGAAGTGATAAAAGCTATGGCGGGTAAAGTAGACGCATCACTCGCGGAACACGTAGAAGCATTACGCAAGCAATCAGTAAAGCGTCTCCGCGAATTGGAGAAAAAAATGCTCCGGTCAGAAAAGAAAAAATTCGATGCAGAACAAAGACAGCTACAAAAAATAAAATCTTTATTATTTCCAAATGGACTGCAGGAGCGGGCTGAAAATTTTTCTGGCTGGTATGCCCGTGATGGAAAAGGTTTTATTGATGCAATCATAAATAATTCACTTGCGACAGAACAGCAGTTTACCATACTGCATATTAAAGACTAGCATCAAACCCATTGGGCCATTCATCTTTTAATCCTTTTGCTTTTTCTTCAACTGAAGTCACCATTTCGGTTTTATAAGCCTGCATCTTCTTTTCAATTGCATCATCATTTGTTCCCAGGATTTGCGCTGCCAGGATACCTGCATTCTTCGCAGCATTTAATGCAACAGTAGCTACCGGAACGCCATTTGGCATCTGAAGGATGCTCAAAACCGAATCCCACCCGTCTATTGAATTTGAAGATTTTATCGGAACGCCTATAACAGGAAGAGTAGTTACCGAAGCGATCATACCGGGTAAATGCGCTGCACCGCCTGCACCCGCAATAATTATTTTTAGCCCCCTTTTTTTTGCAGTCTTTGCATATTCCATCAGCCGTGCCGGTGTGCGATGCGCAGATACAACGGTTAATTCAAAAGGAATATCAAATTGTTTGAGCAATTCGGCCGCATCTCTCATTACTGAAAGATCACTGTCGCTGCCCATAATAATACCTACCAGGGGTGGGGTCATAGAGATGAAATTATAGCGGGAATTTAATTCAAAATATTCTAGTTAGATAATAAAGTCAAAAGTCGATCACAAAGAAGAGCTCTTTTTTTTTGAATTTTTAATTTTGATTTTTGAATTGGTTTGTCACTCACTTATCACTTTCAGGCTTTGCTTTATCCTGTTACAAAAATAGATCAGGTCCTCTCTTTTTGCACTAAGCACTGTTACATGACCCATTTTTCTTCCTGCTCTTGTTTCTTCTTTTCCATACAAATGGACAAAAGCATTATCCATTTTTAAAACTTCATCCAGTCCTTCGTATACGGCCTTACCGCTGAATCCATTTTCACCAATAATATTTACAATAGCCGATGGAAGTATGGGATCCGTATTACCCAACGGATAGCCTAGCATAACCCGCCACAACATATCATACTGGCTGCAATATTGCGCCTCTATAGTGTGGTGCCCGCTGTTATGTACCCTGGGTGCTACTTCGTTCACTAATACATCATCCTTATCATCCACAAATAATTCAACTGCAAAAATGCCGGGACTGTCAAAAGCTTTTACCAGCTTTAAAGTGATGGCCTCCGTTTTCCAGAATATCTTTTCTGATAGCTGTGCAGGACTTAATTGAAAATCCAGCAGGTTTAATCTTTTATCAAAAAACATTTCTGTGGGAGGATAAATAGCAATTTCTTTTTTATCGTTCACCGCTACTATCACTGCGATCTCTTTAATAATGTTCACCATTTTTTCCAGTACGGCAGGCGCATCAAAACCATTTTGCAGATCACCCGATTCTTTTAATAACTGAACACCTTTTCCATCGTAACCTCCTTCGCCAATTTTATGAACAGCGGGAAGAAATGACTGCTGTTCTTTTAAATCTTCTTTGTTATTAGTTATTACAAATGCCGAAGTAGGAATCTCGTTTTGCTTATAAAATTGTTTTTGAAGAATTTTATTTTTGATCGTTTTGATAACAGAAGGCCTGGGATATATTTTTATTCCTTCTGCTTCCAGTTTTTCAAGTGCATCTGTATTTACTGATTCTATTTCTATAGTGAGGGCATCAACCTGCTTCCCGAAATTATAAACAGTATCAAAATCCCTGATATCACCTTTTATAAAATGATTGCATAAATGCGCTGCCGGGCAACTATCATCATTTTCCAGTACAAAAGTTTCTACCGTATAGTTAGCCGCGGCCTGCAGTAACATTCTTCCAAGCTGGCCGCCTCCTAAGATTCCGACTTTCATGCGACAAATATAATTACCATGTACGATGTATGGTGTCCGGGGTACGATGTTATTAGAATTCATTCATGTCGTAGATCTAACATCTTACTCTGTACATATAATAAATTCCCTAATTTTACATTAATGATCCCCGATTATCCGCATAAACTTTTTGCTGACGAGCGTTTTGACTATGTTTCCTTAATGGAATCGCTTGCTATGGATTCGCGTTCCCTGTAATTTTTTCTTCCCACCTGTCAGTTATTATTTTATTAATTAAAAAATTTCCTCGTCATGGATACTGCTGTGGTTTTTAATGCTTCTGTTGGTACAACAGATTTTCTGCCTCTTGAAGGCACTGATTATGTAGAATTTTATGTTGGCAATGCAAAACAAGCCGCTTATTATTACCGGTCCGCTTTTGGCTTTCAGCCCTTGGCTTATGCGGGTCCTGAAACGGGTATTAAAGACAGGGCCAGTTATGCGATAAGGCAACATAAGCTCACCTTTGTTTTTACTACAGCTTTAAAAGGGGGCAACCCCATTGCAGATCATGTTTATAAACATGGTGACGGAGTAAAAGTGCTGGCCTTAAAAGTAAATGATGCGGAAGATGCTTTCAATCAAACTACGCAACGCGGTGCAGCTTCTTATCTGGAGCCGGTTCATTTAAAAGATGAAGATGGTGAAGTTGTAATGAGCGGTATTCATACTTATGGCGAGACCGTTCATCTTTTCATTGAAAGAAAAAATTATAATGGCGTTTTCCTGCCTGGTTATAGAAAATGGGACACACCCTATTTTCATACAACAGATACAGGACTATTATATGTTGATCACTGTGTAGGAAATGTAGGCTGGAACCAGATGAACAAATGGGTAAATTTTTATGAAGAAGTAATGGGCTTTCGTAATATTCTCAGTTTTGATGATAATGATATTTCCACAGAATATTCCGCATTAATGAGTAAGGTGATGAGCAATGGAAATGGTTTTGTAAAGTTTCCCATTAATGAACCTGCAGAGGGAAAAAAGAAATCGCAGGTAGAAGAGTATCTTGAATATTATGATGGCGAAGGCTGCCAGCATGTGGCCCTTGCGACCAATCATATTGTAGAGACCGTTATGGACCTGAGAAACAGGGGTGTTGAATTTTTACAGGTGCCTACCAGTTATTACGATAATCTTGAAGAAAGAGTGGGAAAGATTGATGAGGATCTTAACCCTTTAAAAGAGCTGGGTATCCTGGTTGATCGTGATAATGAAGGATACTTATTGCAGATATTTTCTAAGCCTGTGGAAGACAGACCCACACTGTTTTTTGAAATCATCCAGCGAAAAGGAGCAAAAAGTTTTGGTAAGGGTAACTTTAAAGCCTTGTTCGAAGCAATTGAAAGAGAACAGGGTCTTCGTGGTAACCTTTGATCATTCACCTTTAAAGCCTTCATCTTTGAAGGCTTTTTTCATGTTTTGTTAACGACGAATGTTTTGCAATGATTTAAGTAATCGATAATTTCGGGAACATGAAGCAAATCCTCACCCTCCTGATCTTCACCCTTTTTGTTTCATGCGTATCAGCGCAATCTTCTTTTGTAGAGTATCAGCAATCTTATCCCCGGGTAAACATGGCGCTTCACCTTAAAGAAGATACTTTAAAAAAACAATTCGTCGCAGCGGGTCTTCAGTGGCCGGCCAAACAACTTTACATCAGGTCGTTTAAATACGACAGCCAGATGGAAGTATGGGTTCGTAACAGTAATAAGGAACCTTATAAATTATTCAAGACCTATAAAGTTTGTGCAATGGCCGGAACACTTGGTCCCAAG
>JAQBNK010000020.1 GCA_028288595.1 Chitinophagaceae bacterium | reverse complement strand
CTAAGTTCGCATTTCAATATACTTTATGATCCCTTCCTATTTGCAGGAGCTGGTTAGTGAACAATCATATGACCCCGGTAATTTCTTTCTGATAGCTGGCCCTTGCGTTGTTGAAAATGAGGACATGGTTATGACTATTGCCGATAAGGTTTATACAATTTGTAAAAGGCTCGAAATCCCTTATGTATTCAAGGCAAGTTATCGTAAGGCCAATCGTACCAGCAGCTCGTCTTTTACCGGCATTGGTGATGAAACTGCTCTGCAAATTCTTCAAAAAATAAAAGATAAATTTCACCTTCCTGTTACAAGCGATATACATACTGCCGAAGAAGCAAAGATTGCAGCACAACATGTCGACATTTTGCAGATACCTGCTTTTTTATGCAGGCAAACCGATATGTTGCTGGCAGCAGCAGAAACTAACAAAATCGTTAATGTAAAAAAAGGTCAATTCATTAGCGGGGAAGCGATGAAATTTGCTGTTGAAAAAATTCAGAAGGCAGGAAATAATAAGGTAATGCTAACAGAACGCGGAACTACTTTTGGCTACCAGGATCTTGTTGTTGATTACCGGAACATCCCCATTATGCAGGCGCATAACGTACCAGTGATCATGGATTGCACACATTCTTTACAGCAACCCAACCAAACAAGCGGAGTTACCGGGGGCAACCCTCAGCTGATAGGAACTATTTCGAAAGCAGCTATAGCTTCTGGTGCAGACGGGCTTTTTATTGAAACTCATCCTGATCCCTCTAAAGCAAAAAGCGACGGAGCCAATATGCTGAAACTTGAACTGCTGGAACGTTTACTGGAACAATTGGTAAGAGTTAGAATGGCAGTGAAGTAAAGTTTTCATTTGCTAATCAGCTCATCTGCTAAATGCGAAGCATTCATGAACACCCTTTAAAAATAATTTGCAATGTGAGTAATTAATTATCCTTCAGCATGAATTGAAAGTTCGCTCGGAAGAATTCCAAATTCTTTTTTAAAGCTGGATGCAAAATGACTCAGGTTCGTATACCCAACCATTCTTCCTACCTGTTTAATTGAATATTCTCCTGATGATATCATCATCCGTGCTTTTATCATCCTGTTCTTTTGAAAATATTCATAAATAGGAAGACCATACAAACATTTAAAATCTTTTTTCAGCTTGGTCGGACTCATCGCCGATATTTTTGACAATTCATCTATAGTCGGCGGCTGCAAAGAAAAATCTTTAACGAGTATCCCTTCAACTTTCATTAACCGGCTAATTTCACTATCGCTGAAAGATGTTTCCTGGTGTTCTCTTTTCTGAAGATTTTTTGTAACAAACTTTTCAACCAGCAGCATTATCCTGTTCGCAATGAAATGATGTTTTAATGGATGTTTGATTTCAGGTGCAATCAATTCTTCTAAAAGTCCGCGGTAATCTGTATCGGGAAATGATGCCTTACCATTCTTTAATAATCGCTCGAAATAATTACTCAATAATGCGTCTACCGCTTCCTCGTCCATCAATTGAAGCAAATGCTTTCTTTCAATAAATATCATCAGAAGTCTTACGGAAGTATTGGCAGGTATATGGCGATGGATATCTGCTGAGCCATTGTATAGATTTACTTTTTTAACCGGTTGCCTTTGCGCATCAGTACTGCTGGCTTCGATAAAACTCAGTATATAAGTGCTGCCATGACTTGCAAAGTGATCAACGTCCATTTCTTCCTTAACCAAACATTCAAATACCACCAGGTTTATATTATCAGTTGTAGTGAAGGTCCAGCAATAACCTTTAGCGAGTTCGTTATCTATTGTAAGATTATTAAGTTCATTCTTCGTTTTGAAGGCCCTTGCAACAGCAGGCAAGAGATCGTTAAAACTGTCGGTATCGTAGCTGATTTTAATCATTGCCTGATCAATTGAACTGGTAACTGGTCGAATGCCTTACGAAATGCCTTACTGAAATTATTAATATTCGCATAACCCAGTTCATATCCTACTTCTTTCACTGAATATTTTCCCGACAGCAGCATGGCTTTTGCTTTTTGCATCCGGTGTTTCTGGTAATACTGGTATACAGGAAGCCCATACATGTCTTTAAACACATTTTTAAATTTCGACGGACTCATAGCTGCCATCTGCGATAATTTATTAATCGGTGGCGGTGGCATACTAAAATCCTGCATCAGGCCCGACTCAACTACTTTTAAACGGGCTATTTCATCTTTGGTGAGCCTTGCTTCAAAATGAGTATCGCTGATCTTCTTATATATCTTCGAAAAAAAACTTTCTATCAATAACATTACCCTGTTATACTGTATAATTTTTACACCGGGAAAAGACGTATCAGTTTCGAGTAATTCTTTAAACACCTGCCTTATTTCATTATCCATAATATCAAAATGAAAGGCAGTTACTTTAAGCAGGATGTATTTAAATATTTCATCTCCTGCTGCGTCTGCGCTTAAGAATTGTTCCAGCCATTTTTTTTCAAGTCCTACCGTTACGCTTTTTACAGTGGTATCATTATTATGCAGGTGAAACGACTCGTATTTGGTGTTGTATAAAAAGATCGAATTTTTTCTGACCCCTGATGGATCAGTTAATTCATCGAAGCGTAAGGAGAAATGTTCTTTATTATTTTTTTTGCGGTGAAGTAATACATCCTGTTTTACAATGTAGTCGGATATCATCACCTGTAAATTATTCGGGAACTCAACCAGCGAAACAGTTCCTTCTGCAACATCTGCCGGCATGCTGATTTTGCTGCCGTTCATTTTTACATCCAGCTGCCTGCCCATATGGCGCAGCACTTCCATGTAATCGGTTTGATTATATTCGATTTTTATCACTCAGAGGATATTGGTTAGAGATATTTTACTGGATTTCTGCGTGCTGAAAGTATGTAATTCCTGATATTTAACCAGAAAGCCAGTATCATATAAATTATTAATGGAGAGCCCATCGTTACGAAACTGATATAAATGAACCACATACGAATTCGGGAAGTTGCAATTCCCATCTTCTCACCGATGGCCGTGCATACCCCGAAGGCTTTCCATTCTATAAATTGCTTAAGCCTGTTCATATTTGCAATTTAAAAATATCCCGGCACATTAACATTTTTATTGCTGACATTTTAATTGCAGCGATGGTGTAACTTTGCACCACTTTTCTATCATAAAAACACTTTCTTACGATGGCATTTGATATTGAAATGATCAAAAAGGTGTATGACGAATTACCCGCAAAAATTGAAAAAGCAAGAAACACCGTTGGCCGGCCTTTAACCCAGGCAGAAAAAATACTTTTCTCTCATCTTCATGCAGATATGCAAGTCCGCAAATTTGAAAGAGGACAGCATTATGTGGATTTTGCACCGGACCGCGTAGCCATGCAGGATGCTACGGCTCAAATGGCACTTTTACAATTTATGCAGGCTGGCCGTCCTAAAGTAGCTGTTCCTTCAACAGTTCACTGCGATCACCTGATCCAGGCCAAAAACGGGGCGAAAATAGACCTTGATACTGCCATTAGTGCCAATAAAGAAGTGTATGATTTCCTGGCTTCTGTTTCAAACAAATATGGAATCGGTTTCTGGAAACCCGGTGCCGGCATTATCCACCAGGTAGTACTGGAAAATTATGCTTTCCCTGGTGGAATGATGATAGGTACGGATTCTCATACGCCTAATGCGGGTGGATTAGGTATGATCGCCATTGGCGTAGGGGGTGCAGACGCATGTGATGTGATGGCGGGTTTACCCTGGGAATTGAAATGGCCCAAGCTTATCGGTATTAAATTAACCGGGAAGATGAGTGGATGGACCGCCGCTAAAGATATTATCCTGAAGGTGGCCGGCATTTTAACTGTTAAAGGCGGAACCGGCGCTATCGTAGAATATTTTGGTGATGGCGCAGACAGCATCAGCGCCACTGGTAAAGCAACAATCTGTAACATGGGTGCCGAGATTGGCGCAACCTGTTCTTTGTTTGCTTTTGATGATAAAATGGTAACCTATTTAAAAGGAACCAACCGGGAAGAAATTGCTGAGCTGGCTGATAAAATAAAAGCGCATTTACGCCCCGATGAAGAAGTATATGCGGATCCCGCAAAATATTATGACCAGCTAATTGAAATTAATCTTGATGAACTGGAACCTCATATCAACGGGCCCTTCACTCCGGATCTTGCATGGCCCATCAGCAAATTTGCAGATGCTGTAAGAGCGAATGACTGGCCGCAAACATTAGAAGTAGCGCTGATCGGCTCCTGCACTAATTCTTCTTATGAAGATATTACCCGTTCTGCTTCCGTTGCAAAACAAGCGATAGAGAAAAAATTAAAAACCCGTTCTGAATTTACCATTACTCCAGGCAGTGAACTCGTAAGATTTACTGTTGAAAGAGATGGCCTGTTAGACACATTTGATAAAATGGGAGGCGTTGTTTTAGCAAATGCCTGCGGCCCGTGTATTGGCCAGTGGAGCAGGCACATAGACGATCCTAACCGTAAAAATTCTATCATCACTTCTTTCAACAGGAACTTTGCAAAAAGAAATGACGGTTATTCAGGCACGCATGCATTTGTTGCATCGCCTGAAATAGTAACCGCATTTGCCATTGCAGGGGATCTAACTTTTAACCCGCTGACAGATACATTGAAAAATGAAAATGGCGAGGATATTTTATTGGAAGAACCGACAGGTTTTGAAATGCCCCCGAATGGTTATGCAGTTGACGATCCGGGTTACCAGCCACCTGCAAAAGATGGCAGTGGTGTTGAAGTACTCGTTCATCCCGAGAGCCAGCGTTTACAAATATTAGCTCCTTTTTCTGCATGGGAAGGAACAGATCTTAAAAATTTAAGATTGCTGATCAAAGCAAAAGGAAAATGTACAACCGATCATATTTCTATGGCCGGACCCTGGTTGAAATTTCGCGGACACCTTGATAATATTTCTAACAACCTGCTGATAGGTGCAGTCAATTATTTTAATGATAAAACCGATTTTGTTAAGAACCAGATAACGGGCGATTATGGAACCGTACCTGCAACCCAAAGAGCATATAAAGCGGCCGGTGTGGGAACTGTTGTTGTAGGTGATGAAAATTATGGAGAAGGCAGCAGCCGGGAACACGCTGCTATGGAGCCAAGGCATTTAGGTGTAAGAGCGATCGTGGTAAAAAGTTTCGCCCGTATCCATGAAACGAATTTAAAAAAGCAGGGAATGCTGGCGCTGACTTTTACGAATAAAGAAGACTACGATAAAATTTGTGAGAATGATACATTCGATATTGTTGGTCTTACGCATTTCGCACCCGGCTCTCAATTAACAATGGTACTTCATCATGAAGATGGCGCTACTGATGAGTTCCCGCTTAACCATACCTATAATGATCAGCAGATCGAATGGTTTAAAGCCGGTGGCGCATTGAATATTATCAGGATGAAATTTAATATGCAGTAGAGAAATTTTGTGAATCGCTAGTCGTGAATCGTGAATGCAATATCCATTCGTGATTCACGATTTTTTTTGATGATAATTCTTTCACATTGACGATTGCCGATTCACGTTTCCTATATCTTTACATTTGTTCAAAACCATTTATCTCCCGTCAGCCTTCCATATTAGACAGCCCTATAGAATATCTGAAAGGTATCGGACCTTTAAAAGGCGACCTGCTGCGTAAAGAATTAAATATTCATTGTTACCGCGATCTGCTCGAGCATTTTCCACTGCGGCATATCGATAAAACAAAAGTATCTCTCATTGAAGAGATCAATTATCAAACAGAATATATCCAGGTAACCGGGAGGTTAAATGATATTCGCCTGATCGGTGATAAGAGAACAAAAAGATTAGTCGCCCAATTAACAGATTCTTCAGGAACACTGGAGCTGGCATGGTTCCAGGGAATTAGCTGGGTAGAAAAAACATTAAAAGAGGATGAGCAATATCTTGTCTTTGGAAGAACAGGTTTCTTTAACGGGAAACCACAAATGGTTCATCCCGAAATAGAAATAGTTCAGGCAGCACAGACCGGGGGGAAAAACTTTTTGGAACCTATATATCCTTCAACCGAAAAACTAAAAGCAAGAGGATTAACCGGCAGGCAAATTGCGAAACTTACTTACACTTTAATAAGCCAGCTATCAGAAAAAGACTTACCTGAAAACTTGCCGGGTAACATCATACAAAAATTTAATTTTCCTTCCCGTTATCAAAGTTTGATACAGGCACATTTTCCTTCCGCTATTGTACAATATGATAGATCAATTGAAAGATTAAAATTTGAAGAATTTTTTTTAGCGCAGATCAGGTTACAACTTATCAAATTAGAAAGGCAACACCAAAGCAAAGGGGTAGTGTTTGAAAAAGTGGGTAACTTATTCAATAATTTTTATAATCATCATTTGCCTTTTTCATTAACGAATGCCCAGAAAAGAGTTTTAAAGGAAATCCGGACAGATACGGCCCGTGGTCACCAGATGAATCGCTTATTACAGGGTGATGTGGGAAGCGGTAAAACAATAGTGGCATTATTAAGCATGTTACTTGCCGCCGATAATGGCTATCAAAGTTGTTTAATGGCGCCGACAGAAATCTTAGCGCAGCAGCATTATAACAGCTTAACCGAATTAATTAAAGAATTGCCGCTTGAAATAAAATTATTAACAGGAAGTACAAAATCAGCCCAGAGAAAAAAAGTTTTAGCCGCACTGGCCGATGGAAGCGTTCATATTGTTGTGGGAACGCATGCGGTAATAGAAGATGTGGTTCAGTTCAAAAACCTGGGCTTCGCCATTGTTGATGAGCAACATCGTTTTGGAGTGGCGCAACGAGCCAAATTATGGAGCAAAGCAAGCATACCTCCGCACGTTCTTGTTATGACTGCCACTCCTATTCCGCGAACACTCGCCATGACCGCCTATGGCGACCTGGATTATAGTGTAATGGATGAATTACCACCCGGGAGAATTCCTGTAACAACCGTCCACAGGAATGAAATGGCAAGAGCCAGTGTGATGGATTTTGTAAAAACGGAAATTGAAAAAGGGAGGCAGGCCTATTTTATCTACCCGCTCATCGAGGAAAGTGAAAAATTATCATATGAAGATTTAATGCAGGGTTACCAGCAGGTGAAAAGTTTTTTCCCCGAACCACGCTACAGCATCAGCATGGTTCATGGGCGCCAAAAGTCGGAGGAAAAAGAAGTGAATATGCAAAGATTTGTGTCGTATGATACGCATATAATGGTTAGTACAACCGTTATAGAGGTGGGCGTTAACGTGCCGAATGCAAGTGTGATGGTAATTGAAAGCGCCGAAAAATTCGGACTATCACAATTGCACCAGTTACGTGGTCGTGTAGGACGGGGAGCCGAAAAAAGTTTTTGCATTCTTTTAACCGGCAGCCGGGTCAGCGCAGACGCCCGTGAACGTATCAATATAATGTGCGCCACCAACGACGGATTTAAAATAGCAGAAAAGGATTTAGAATTAAGAGGCCCCGGAGATATTGGAGGAACAAGACAAAGTGGGTTGATGAACTTTAAACTGGCATCTATCGTAAATGATAAAGGATTACTGGAAAACGCGAAAGCTTTTGCAGAACACATTGTCAGCAGCGATCCTCAGCTTACTTCGGCTCAGAATTTGCCTTTAAAAAGTTTCCTGATATCTGTTAAAGGAAAGACCGTGTGGAGCAAAATTTCGTGATACCAGGCTTAGTTTCAGTAACTTAAAAGAAATTTTTTCAATTGAACTTTACCAAACAGATCAGGCTTGTAATTTCCTGCATTCTTATTCTTTCCCAGGCCCATGCACAGTACCTTGAATTTGTTGAAAACAAGGGACAGTGGAACGATAATGTAAGGTTCAGAGCCAATATGAATGGCGGGGCTCTTTTTATTCAAAATACCGGCTACAAGGTTTTATTAAATAACCCGGATGATGTTACAGCAATTGCCAGCCTCATTCATCCACATTCAAAAGATACACTTCATCCAAAAAGATATTTTGATTCTTTACAGAATGCAGGCCAGGTAGTGCTTCACTCCCATGCTTATGAAGTAAAATTTCTAAATACTTCAAAGCCCGGTTCGTTTAAAGCCGAAAAACAATCGAAACAATATTATAATTATTTTATTGGGAATGATCCTTCCAAATGGGCATCGGGTTGTAATCCTTATCAATCCTTAACTGTTCAGAATTTGTATCCCAATATTGATATTCATTACTATTCCGATAATGGTAATTTAAAATACGATTTGATTGTTCACCCGGGGGCAGATCTGTCTCAACTCGCGATTCAATTTGCCGGTCCCGATAAATTATCCCTGAAAAACGGAAACCTGATACTTAAACTCGCATTTGATGAGGTGAAAGAAATGCAGCCCTATTCTTACCAGTTGGTGAATGGTCAAAAAAAAGAAGTAACAACAAGTTATGTGCTTGAAGGAAATACGGTAAAACTAAAACTGGATAATTACGATAAGAATAATTTACTTGTAATAGATCCCTCTGTTGTGTTTTCTTCTTTCACGGGAAGCTCCGCAGACAACTGGGGATTTACTGCCACTTACGACGGAGCCGGAAATTTTTATGCCGGAGGAATTGTTTTTGGTGATGGTTATCCTGTAACAAATGGTGCATTTCAAACAGCTTACCAGGGCGGCGGTAACGGCCAGGAACCAAGTTTATCCTATGATATTGGTATCACTAAATTTAATCCCAATGGCCAGTCAGTAATTTATGCTACTTATATCGGTGGAAACGGCAACGAGTCTCCGCATAGTTTAGTTACGGATGCGGCCGGTAATCTTATTATAGCAGGACGAACATCATCAGATAATTATCCAACGACTCAGTCTCCTGTAGGGCCCGGCGGTAATTATGATATTATTCTTTCTAAACTTAGCAGCGATGGAAAAAAAATGCTGGCTTCCCGTAAAATCGGGGGCAAGGGAGTAGATGGTGCTAACATAACAGTAAATAAAGAATCGACTGACAATACCGTCACACTAAGGCGAAATTATGGCGATGATGCCAGGAGTGAAGTGATTCTTGATAATGCGGGTAACATCTGCCTGGCAGCTGCGACACAATCAACAGATTTTCCCTTGGTAAATCCAGTACAACTGGGGAATAACGGCGGGCCCCACGGTCAGGACGCGGTAGTCTTTAAAATAACCCCGGATCTTCAAACACCCTTATTGAGCACTTATCTTGGGGGCAAAGATGATGACGCTGCATTCGTACTGGCGGTAAACCCGCTGACCAATGACTTATATGTTGCCGGGATAACAGCAAGCACTGATTTTCCCGGGAACCATGCGGGTACTATTTTTCCGTCCAGCCAGGGCGGTGTCTGCGATGGATTTATCGCTGAGTTTAGCAGTTTGGGAAACTTTGTAAGAAGCACTTATATAGGTACAAATGGTGCAGATGGAATTTATGGGATACAGTTCGACAAATTTGGATTTCCTTATATTATGGGTACCACTACCGGAACGTGGCCGCTGAAAAATGCAGCTTATTCAAATCCAGGTTCAAAGCAATTCATTTCGAAGTTGCTACCTGATTTATCCGACTGGGTATATTCAACTGTTTTTGGTAAAAGCGCATCTCAGCCGTCCATTTCACCTACTGCTTTTTTAGTTGACCGTTGTGAAAATGTATATGTTTCAGGATGGGGTGGCGGTACATTGAATGATGCATATGTACCCAACCAAAGTGTTGCGGGTTTGCCCGTAACTCCTGATGCGATACAAGGAACCACAGACGGTGCAGACTTTTATTTTTTCGTAATGGAAAAAGACGCGAAGAAACTTTTATACGGAAGTTTTTATGGCCAGAGAGGCGGGCCGGTAAGTGAGCATGTGGATGGCGGTACCAGCCGTTTTGATAAAAGAGGAGTGATCTACCAGGCCATTTGTGCCAATTGCGGTGCCAATCCTAAACCCAGGTTTCCTACAACGCCGGGAGCTGCCTATGAAGATAACCTTGCTTCATCGGCATCTGGATGTAACCTTGCCGCGATAAAGATCGCATTTAATTTTGCCGGGGTTGGTACAGCAGTTAAATCATCCATTAATGGCAATGTTGGCGACACTTCGGGCTGCCTTCCGTTAAAAGTGGACTTCACAGATACTATAGCAGATGCAAAGACTTATATCTGGGATTTTGGTGACGGAACAAAAAAGGATACTACCACCGGGCCCAATGATTCGCATGTATTTACGCAGGTTGGTAATTATACCGTGATGCTTGTTGGAATAGATTCAACTACCTGTAACATTACTGACACTTCCTATACGCACATCAGGGTAAGAAATGATAAAGCCTTAGTGAGCTATACTATTACTAAAGTGCCTCCCTGTCAGTCGCTCTCCTACCAGTTTACCAATACTTCCATAGCGCCCGCAAACAAACCATTTACGAACCAGTCTTTCACCTGGGACTTTGGAGATAATACCACCGCCACCGGTTTTAATGCTACCCACACTTACGCAGCTGCGGGCACATACATTGTAAAATTAAAACTGGTTGATACCAATTATTGTAATGCTCCTGTTGTGCTGATAGATACGCTTAGAATCGCGACCAATGTTAAAGCAGATTTCCGAACACCACCATCTGGATGCGCTCCTTATACCGCTTTCTTTGAGAATACTTCAGCAGGGGGTTCAGGCTTTATATGGGACTTTGGAGATGGAACTTCATCCGCTCAATCCAACCCGTCGCATACCTATAATATTCCGGGCATTTACAGGGTTAAATTAATAGCCACCGATCCGGCCACCTGTAATATTTCTGATAGCGCTTTTGTTACTATAACCGTAAGCGGTTCACCAACTGCAGGTTTTACATATAGCCCTAATCCGCCGATCACTAATGTGCAGATCACTTTTACCAATAACTCTTTTAATGGCACTGTTTATAAATGGTATTTTGGAGATGGTGACTCATTAATTACCACGCAACATGACCCGGCTATAACACATAGCTATAATGAAACTAAGATCTATAATGCCTGCCTTGTTGTAGTAAATAGTTTTGGCTGCGCTGATTCAGTATGCCGCTCAATCGATTATAAAATTATCCCCAACGTTGATGTTCCGAATGCTTTTACACCAAACGGAGATGGTATAAATGACCAGGTGCATGTTAAGGGATTTGGTATTAAAAATGTTGCATGGAAAATATATAATCGCTGGGGAACGCTTGTTTTCCAAAGTAACAATTTTAAACAGGGTTGGGACGGAAAGTACCAGGGACAATTACAGCCCCAGGATGTTTATGCTTATATATTGGATGTGGAATTTGTGAATGGAGAAAAATATGTGAAGAAGGGAGACATTACTTTATTACGATAAAAAGAGAGGTTGGTATGAGATTGAAATTTATCTATTGTATTGTTATAGCCTGTTGCATGAATTATGCGCATGCACAGGATCTTCACTTTTCACAATACTTCAATGCACCTTTACTGATAAACCCCGCAAATACAGGCTTCGAACCAAATTACGATTACAGGGTAGGTATTAATTACCGGAATCAGTGGGCAAATAATTTAAATAATCCATATAAAACTATGAGCGCCTGGGGCGATGTACAATTATTCAACGATCGTTTCGAAAACGGGTGGGTTGGAATCGGCGGAGCATTATTAAAAGACCAGGCAGGCAGTGGTAATTTAAGTGCTACCCGTGCTTTCGGATCTGTAGCATATCACCAGTTACTAGGTTATGCGAGTTTATTAAGTGCTGGATTTAATATTGGTTACATTAATAAAAGGGTAGACTTTACCAAACTCACATTTGATAACCAGTGGAATGGCAACTTCTTCGATGCGTCTATACCAAGCAATGAAGCATTTGCAACAAATAGCGTCGCTTATTTTGATTTACAGGCAGGAATAAATTATGCATACTTCGCCAATGATGATGCGTATTATAATATTGGATTTAGCGCCATGCATGTTAATAATCCACGAGAATCATTTTTTTCAAGTTCCGTTTCTGATAACAGGCTAAACATTCGCTATACTATTTTTCTAAACGGTGCGAAAAAACTAAATGATTACTGGATCGTTAATGCGAACGCGTATTATAGTAAGATGGGCAATGTGAACGAACTCGTTGTTGGTTTTAATGCGAATTATAATCTAAGCGGCGATGGGTCAACACAATTAATTGGCGGACTTTATTACCGCAGTGGTGATGCGATAATACCGACCGTAGGTTACCAATGGAGTGACTTTAAATTGACTGTAAATTATGATGCGACAATGTCTTCACTCGGGCACTATAATGGCAGGCAAGGCGGTTACGAATTGTCTGTTATAAAAAGCGGCATTTTTGGTACAACTAAAAATATAAAATGTCCCGCGGTGAAATTTTAATGAACAATGAGTGATGAGTAATGAGTAATGAGTAATGAGTGGGGCCTATATCTATCATCATCCTCCATTATTCATTTTCATTACTGATTACTATTTCTCATCACTCATTTCTCATTACTCATTCCCTCATAAGTACATACTATCTTGCCCATCACTTCTGATACTGAAATGATCTTTCCAGTAATATTCTTTATACTTACTTGTAGTTTCCTTAGATTGTTTTACATCGTTTATATAAAGATCACCTTCTTTCAATTCCAGTTTAAATGCTTTCTTTTTATTGATCAATCCATCCTTATCCAGGACATCTACAAGAGATTTCAAATGTTTTATTTCTTCTTTTGCCCGATCAAGACTTACCCTTGCTTTGTCCATACTCTCCCGGATAGTTTTATTTAATCTCACCGTATCCAGTGCCATTTTAAATTGCTCGCTTTTCATTTTTTCCTTAAGGCCTTCCATATCTTTTTTTAATTTCACCATATCAACCCTGGCAATTTCCGATTGCGCTTCTTTCATCGCTGTCTTTATTTCTGCGTCTATCTTTTTCCAATCAACTTTGTTGATCGCATCGTCTGCATCACGTGTAATTTTGTCAAAATCAATTTTAGCCATTGATTCCTTTACTTGCCTGTTTATATTTTCGAAATCTATTTCCTTTAACTGAATCTTCATTTTTCGCATTCCTTCATCCAATTCTTTTAGTGCTTTATCCAGGTCGCCTACCCTATAATCATCTTCACCACGAATGGATTTACCGGGCCTGGAAGTATCTCCATTGGGGCTGAAATCCCGTTTATCTTTTTTGCTTTTGGAGGATTGTGAGGATTGCCATGCAAAAGCAGCAACAGCGGAAATAAGCAAAAGCACCAATAGAAGGGGTTTTGCAATTTTGAATACATGTTTCATGAGTTTAATATTCAAGCGATAAATGATTTACGAACTATTTCGTAACAAACATACGAATTTAATCGTAGATGCCAAGCCTGGCAGCAAGTTTTTTTCAGATATATGAAATGGATGATGTGAGTGAAGCACGAACTACTACATCCCTGTATAAAAAATAGTTGTCTCCTGAGCAAGCCGCCCTGGCAGAAAAACGCTATATCAGGCGTGCCGGAATCATCCGGGAAATAACCGGCAGACCGGTCCAGGAGGAACTAAAAACAGGGATGGATATATCAGCTTTAATATAAGATTTGGATATTGCTTCAACCAAAGATAAATGCGGTGTGCTTCCCTGATCTTTTTAGCAGCTGACCACTTTTACGAACTGTTAGGTGAATAAAAAAAATTAGGATTGTTTATTCTGCCTGAGGCCAGCCAATTGTTGCGAAACTTTTTTTATTTCAAGCCTTAGTTTTTCAAGTTCTTTTGGTTTGGCACTTGATCGCAACATCTCTGTGTATCTTTCATTGAGTGAAGCAAACTTTTGTTCAAGAACCCGGAATTCTTCTTTAGGGTTGATCATAGATCGCAAAATTACTACACACTGTTTCGGTGCACAATAAAAAAATAATTAAATTCATCTGGTGTTTACCGTATGCTGAAAAGCGTATGTGTATTTACTTATGATTCTTTCCCGCTTGCCTGCTTATCCTTAAGCAAATGCAACAGTATCTGATCATGAAAATGATTAATAAGAAATGAATTGCTACTTGTTCCTTCAGTAATGCATGACAGGTAATCGTTTCTTTTTACGAACCTGAGTTCATGTCCGATAGCTTTTATAACCTCTTCATCAGAGAAAGAAATACGGTACCAGGTAATTTCACCAATTTCCTGTACTTTTAAGCTTGCTTCATAAATTTTACCAGAATAAGTAAACGGGAGTTGAATCATTGTACCGGTTTTAATGCTATGAACCGGTATGGAGTGTCTTAAACTAAATCAACTGGCAGATAACTGAATACAAGCTACCCATTTTTATGAACTATTCAATACAACCTTGTAAAATCATTTTATGCTTTATATCAGTGGGTCGCACCCTTTCTGTATAACCGCAATCCGCACATAGTTTTATTCGAAGCAATTTAATTTTTGATTACCTGCAAATATGCTTCTTGTGTCTCCCTGGTTTACAACATTCGTCTCAGTTATTCTTACCCATTTCGCTAAACCTTTTTCTTGCCTGCAGTCTCAATTCGAGTTCATCCATTACAATACCAGCCATCATTTGTAATATTTCCTGCTGCTCAGTAGTAAGTGTACGTTTTTCTTTATCGATAATACAAAGATTTCCCAGCCTGTAACCATCTGTTGTAACTAAGGGAGCGGCGGCATAAAACTGCAATCCGAATTCGCCGCGAACAAGGGGATTGGTTAAACAACGGGGATCATTCCTGGCATCTTCAATAAGATAAACCTCATCTGATAAAATAGCGCTGCTGCAAAGCCCGGGATCCTTACCAATTTGTTCAACATCAAGACCGTATTTTGATTTAAACCAGATACGATCTTCATCTACCAATGTGATCAAAGCTATGGGCACATTAAAAATTTTTGCGGCCATTTTAGTTACGCGGTCGAAGCTGCCATCGGCCGGCGTATCGAGTACGTCATAACGCATAAGCGTTTGCAGTCTTTCTAATTCAAGTGCTTCCATGGTAATTGTTTTTTATTTTTTTAAATTTATACAAGGAAGGGAAAAGTAAAAACTACTTCCTTTCCCTAATGATGACGTGAACCAAAGTTTTCCTTCATGCATTTCTATTATCACCTTTGAAATAAAAAGCCCGAGGCCCAAACCACTAAAACGATTCTCATTTACTTCGCGGTGATAGCGATCGAAGATTTTACTTTTTTCATTTTCATTTATGCCAATTCCATAATCGGTTACTGCTACTATCGCAAAATTATTTTCCTCTTTTATCTCTACCAGTATTTCCCTTGCGAGGGGGGAATATTTAATGCTGTTTCCAACCAGGTTAACCATCACTTGTTCTATTCTGAATTTATCTGCAGAAACGCTGCAGGAAGTACTGCCCCTGATTAAAATGGTATGCGATTTATTAGTGTTCTGAATATCTTCAAGTGTCTCTTTTATAAACGGATTAAGATCAAAGTCTTCTTTTCTTAGCTCCAGTTTTCCTGCCTGGATGCGGGACACGTCTAACAGATCTTCAATCAGGCTTCTTAATTTTTTTATGAATGCCTTGGTTTTATGCAGGTATTGAAAAGCTTTACCGGGTCCTGCCATTTCTTTGAACGTACGTTCCAGCAGTTGTATGTAAAGGCTGATGCTCGTTAATGGTGTTTTAAGTTCGTGACTGGCGATGGAAATAAAATCGTCTTTCTTTTTATTTGCCTCTTTAAGTGCTTCAAAAAGTTTCGCATTTTCTATTGCAATTGCAGCTTGCCAAGCAATCGCCTCAACCATTTTTTCTGCCTCAGAAGTAAAGACTCCCGGTTCAGGATGTCCGAAAAATAATCCGCCTATAACCGTTCCGGATTTAGCCACAACCGGTACTGCGAGATAACTTACAACAGGCAGATGTCCTTTCGGCATTCCAAAATGTGGTGCATTTTTTCCGTATCTCGGATCCTTTGTGATATCATCGACCCGTACTATTCCCCTCCCCATGAAAGTATGTTCAAACACCGCAGTATTTCTTGGCATTCCAAATTTTTCGAAGGCCGCCCGCGGAGCACCGGAAAGTGTAAACAGTTGATAAATTTCTCCTTCTTCATTCACGGAATTATAAAAAAATGCACCGAACTGGGCGCCGGTAAGTTCTGTAGTGGCATCCGTTACTTTTTGCAGAATACTGTCGAGTGATCTTTCTTCAAGGATGGTCTGACCAATTGCAAAAATCGCATCCAGCGTTTTGGTTTTTTGCTTAAGGGATCTTTCTTTTTCTGTATGCTCGGTTAAGTTGACGACATAAGTAAGTGAACTGATAAAATTTCCAGCCTCATCATAATTTGCATTCGAATTAATTTGAATTGGAAAAATCTTGCCTTCGCGGTTAATAATATCGAAACTAATTCCCGATACCTTCCCCTCTCTTTTAAAAGTTTCGAATAGTTGATGAAACCGGTTTTTGCTTTCTTCTGTGAGTAAGTCGTAAAGTCCCTTTACTCCCACCAGTTCATGTGCTTCATAACCCAGCCAGTCGAGTTCCGTTTGATTGATATAAATAAACTTACCGTCTCCGTCCAGCGCATGCAGGCCACAGGGAGCATGATTTAAAATATCTATTTCCAGTTGAAGAATCTCCTGTTGCATTCAGCGGGGTTAGCTTATGATGAACAGGGTCCAGGGGTTGATACACAAATATAAACTTTCTGAAATTCCCAGGCTAATAACAATCGCGGTTTTTGCCGGCCATTACTGCTCAGTCAAGCAATCAAAAGCGTTTTAACAGGCGCTTTTATAAATGGGAAATACGGTATATGAATGTTGTGTAAATTGTCCACTATAAAACAACAAATAAAGTGCGGAAGCAAATATTCTTACTCCTGGCTTACTCTGTGGTTTGTTCCTGCAACTATACAACCCAAAACCAGGAGTTGCAGGCAATTATCGCAAAAGAAGATACCGCTCGCCTTAACAATATGGTTCAGGATATGGTTACTGATATAAAACAAAATATGGAAGTAACTGGTGATCCTGACATTGACTTTTCCCGGATGATGTTATTGCATCATGAGCGTGTGATGGAGATGGCTAATCTTGTAAATATGCGAACGAGGGATACCCTGATTAAGGCAAGAACGAAAAGATTAACAGAGCGCCTGCAACAGCAGGATAGCATTTTTGTTCATTACATCAGCAATCATGAACCAGATTATAACAACGATTCTTTTTATATCAAATCGTTAAATATTTTAAATGCTATAAGGAAGCAATCTGTGGTTGTTTCTTCAAAGCCGATCATTGACCAGGGATTTTTGAACCTGACTTCCATTCAGCATAAGATCGCTATTTCTATTGCGAAAATTTATAAACAGTATACCAGGGACCATGTTATTGATTCGATTGCCAATACAATTATAATTTCAGAACGCACAGTGCGTTAATAGCCTGCATAAAAATATTAGCTCATACCGCCCATTTTAATACACATTAAAAAGATTGTATTCTAATCTTACAAATAATCCTCCAGGTGCAGTTCTTAACAACGTTGATCTTAATTGTTCCCGATAACCCACATCTATTCTCCCCTGGCTGTTAAAAATAAATTGTACTGCCGGCGCCGCATCAATATAGTACTTGCCGGATCCTGTATTGAACTGACTTAGGAATTCCAGCATCAGGTTCAGGTTCGTTTGCTTATAATCGGTGTATTCTTTTGGTAGCATTAATTTTCCAACAGAAAACGTGTAGTTGATGGCCTTACTATCGTTAAGTTTATATGGAAATTTATTTCCGTTCCCGTTGTTCAGTGCTTTTACAAAAGATAATCCGGATGACAGGGCAACTTTATATAATAGCTGTGTTGCAACAACACCCGCTTCATAACCGGTATTATGTCCGTAGAGATTTATTTCTTCCTGGTGTATATCACTGTTATTAAAACTTATCCTGGAGAATGCGGCCATCCTGAAATGACGCTGCACTTCATCATTACTCAGAAAACGGTATTTACCATAGATACTTGCACCCTCCGCACTAAAACTATTAGTGCGGTTACTAAAAAAAATATCGCCATGCAGCATGGTCTTCCTTGAAACACCAACCATTATTTCAGGAATAAGATGATAGTTGATCTTTGAACCATCACTTTCCCGCATCAGCGAGTTGTTGAGGCGCAAACCTATGCTTCTTGCGGCCATGTTACTGGCAGGCTCGGTAAATACATATAATTCCTGCGCCGTAGCAGTAAGAGATAATAATACCGCGAGACCTGCCAGCAAAGATTTAAATCGTTGCATGATAAACCCGTTCATTATTACCAGTTGAAATCCCGAAACTGTTTCTCTTATATTCTTTCGCTGGTACAAACCCTTTATCAAGCAAACGGACCTGTTTGTCTCCATTCAGTGCAATGTTATCAGCATTTAAAAACTTAAAAGTTTTATCACCAATGGTTACAGGCGAATTGCTTTTTACCTGCACATTATCAAAACGAATCGTTGCAAGAAATTTTGACACGAAGAAACCGGCATCTTCAACCTTGTCTTTTAGTTTATCAAAATCAACACTACTGTTTGGTTTGAAGGTGATTTCAAATGTTGATGTTTTAATATTAGGATTAACATTCTCTACAAAGTCAAGTGTTTTTAATGCTTTGTTGATGGCATTGCTGCACATGCTGCAGGTAAGACCACTGGCCTGCAGTGAAACCGATTTTATTTGTCCGAAAGAAACACCGCCAATAAGCAGCGATGCGAACATTATTATTAAAGTTTTCATTACTGGTGATTTGAAGTTTTTGTATTTGTTTTCTTCCTGTCGTACTGGCAACATTCATCCAGAGCGCTATAGGCTTTATCATCGCCACGATATTTTTCCGTATCATACCCGGCTGCTGCTATCTTTTGCTGTACCTGGTCAGAAGAAATTTTAGCTGCATTATAAGTGAGTGTTAATTTCTTCGTGTCCTGGCTCCAGATGGCTTTTGTTACACCGCCTGTTGTTGCGGCTTTCTCAATATGCTTTTTGCACATACTGCAATTGCCGCTGACTTTAAAGGAAGTCGTTGATTTTTGTGCGAATACTGTTGCGCATACAAAAGTTGCCGCTATCAATAAGAAAGTTTTCATTGTAAAAATATTTTTTGATGATGAATGATTGAATTCACCAAGCTCAAAGAACAAGCTTAGCATCATGAACACGGTTACGTGTTCAAAAGAAACAAAAATCAAATGCGGTAATTGCCGAATAAGGTAAATAAGGAAACAAGAAGAGGCGGTGGCCGGCTCTGTATTTGCGCAGGCTTTTCCTGCACCGGGTAAGAAGAATTATTTATGACATACTCATGCGGGGTGTTAAAAAACACAGGAGGAACGAATGACAGGGTTACACCCTGGTGATTTTTTTCGGTCCTGAATGTTTTGTGAACGTCTTTGCAACAGGCATTTTTCGCCTTTACCATTCCGCAGTTATCACACCTGTCTTTTGTACTGCTGAGTAAATTAATGCCCCGCAGCTTATCCATACAGTAATGAAAATGGATCGTTGCTCCGCTGGAAGCAGCGCCATAAAGCACTAACAATATGATGGCGGTGACCTTTTTCATTGTCTTATGCAAAACTATTGTTTTAACCTTAAAAAGGAAGGCTTTTAACTACCTGTTGACAACCAATAGGATCAAAAGACATTGCATGCAGGGTTATTTGCCACTATGGATTTAACTTTACTGCACAAATTCAGCATAAATGGTAACTGTATCCGGGCAAAATACCGCCGTTGAAATGGCAGGCAGGTTCAAACAGATTGTTGGGGAATCCTATGTTTTGGCAGACGATGAGAGCCGCAATCACTATGGCCACGATGAAACAGAACAATTGCTTTACCTGCCCGATGTAGTAATAAAGCCACGAACCGCTGCAGAGATTAGTGCTATTATGAAGATCTGCAATGAGCACAGGATTCCTGTTACGCCACGTGGTGCAGGTACCGGTTTAAGTGGTGGTGCATTACCGCATTTAGGCGGAGTTCTTTTATCAACCGAAAGATTAAATACCATTTTAAATATCGATGAGCGCAACCTGCAGGTAACTACGGAACCCGGCGTAATTACAGAAGTTTTACAAAATGCTGTAAAAGCCAAAGGATTATTTTATCCGCCCGACCCAAGCAGCCGCGGCAGTTGTTTTATTGGCGGCAACATTGCAGAAAACAGCGGCGGTCCCAAAGCGGTGAAATATGGCGTTGTGAAAGATTATGTACTGAATCTTGAGGTAGTACTTCCGAATGGGGAAATTATCTGGACCGGGGCCAATGTTTTAAAAAATTCTACGGGATATAATCTTACGCAATTAATAGTAGGAAGCGAAGGAACACTGGGCATTGTAACAAAAATAGTTTTGAAATTAATCCCTTTACCTGCACACGACCTGCTGATGCTGGTTCCTTTTAAATCTTTAGAAAAAGCAGGAGAAGCCGTGAGTGCCATTTTCAGGGCAGGATTTATTCCAAGCGGTTTGGAACTGGTAGAAATAGATGCTTTAAAAATAGTAAGTGAAATGGTGGATAGCCATGTTGTTGCTGTTAGTGATGATATAGAGGCACATCTGTTAATCGAGGTGGATGGAAATAATCCTGATGTGCTGATGCAGGAAATAGAAGCGATTGCTACTTTATTACAACAATTTGACGCAGGGGAAATTTTATTTGCTGATGATGCACAACAAAAAGCCGAGCTGTGGAAATTAAGACGGCGTGTTGCTGAAGCCGTAAAGCTGGCTGGCTATACCATAGAAGAAGATACGGTTGTACCAAGAGCAGAACTACCCGCACTGATACGCGGCGTGAAAAAGCTGGGGAAGGAACATAATTTTCATGCGGTATGTTACGGGCATGCCGGAGATGGCAACCTGCATGTTCGCATAAAAAAAGAAGGGACTGCTAATAGTCTGGAAGATGCGGATATGATAGAAAGTTTACGTGCATTATTTAAGCTCGTATACCAGCTTGGCGGAACAATAAGCGGTGAACACGGGATAGGATTGATACAGAAAAGCTATATGGATATTGTGTTTGCGCAAGAAAACCTTACATTGATGCGTTCTATTAAAAAAGCTTTCGACCCTAATAATATCTTGAATGCGGGGAAGATCTTCGACATGAAATAACTAAGAGATGAAAAAACTACTGGCCGCATTATTACTTATCATTTGTTCAGCGGTAAACGCACAGCAAGAACAATTACCGGCTGAACGTGGATTTAAGAAAGAGAATGTATTTGCCGGGGGGATGATTACACTCGGCGCATCTTCAGGTACATTTCTGATAGGCGCCATTCCTGAAATAGGATATTCAGTTACTCCCTGGTTTGATGCCGGTGTACAAACCAATCTTTCTTACCAGACGATGAGTGCCCGTTACTTTAATGGTTACAGGCAAAGAAATTTTAATTATGGCGCTGGCGCTTTTGTAAGATTATACCCGCTGAATTTTATTTTTGTTCAGTTACAACCGGAGCATAACTGGAACGTGATTAAAATAAAAGATGTTTATAATGGTGGAACAAATGAAACTTTTCACCAGCAGTCGAACAGTCTTTTAGCTGGCATTGGTTATGCAAACCGCGTTATTGGTCAGAGTAATTTTTATGTTTTACTAATGCTCGATCTGATGACCGATATTAATTCCCCCTACCGTGATAATGTAAACCAGGCAACACCTGTTATCAGAACAGGTTTTAATTTTTACCTGCATCCTTCTAAGAGAAGATAGCTGAAGGCTCCTCAACAAAAACAAGACGTTCTATCCAGTCGTTGTACAAAAATCCTTGTTTCTCCATTTCATTTATATGCAGCAACAGATGCTGGTAAAATCCATTTGAGTTTAGCAGGAATATTTTTTTATTGTGGATGTTTAGCGTGTTCCATGTAAGCATTTCGAAAAGTTCATCCAGGGTGCCAAAGCCGCCCGGCAGAATGATAGCAGCATCACACAGATCATAAATCTTTCTCTTCCGGGTATGCATATCCTTCACCACGAATAATTCAGTGAGCCCTTCGTGCTGGTGTTCCCACTCAACCAGAACTTCAGGTATAACTCCGATTACTTTTCCTTTATTGTCCAATACACTGTTTGCAACCGCCGCCATCAATCCTTTATTGCCACCACCATAGACAAGTGTAATGTTTTGCAAGGCCATCAGTTTACCCACTTCTGAAGCATGTGCTGCAAAAACAGGATCATTACCGGCCTTGGAGCCACAAAAAACAGCGATTGATTTATATTGCATGTGGGTTGAAATCGCAGCAAAGTAAATCTTTATTTATTATACGAATTGAAGCGAATCAACGAAATGCTCAAGTGGCGACAACACCTGATTCCACGTGATGACTGATGATATAGTAAATTCGTATAATTCGCTTCAGCCATGTAATAAAAATTGCTTTATTTCAGCCTATATTTTTTAACCATAACCTGGCCATATGACACCACTAATATTGTTCTCCTTTGTGATTGCATATTTCGCTATACTGCTCGTGGTAGCATGGTACACCAGCCGAAATGCCAATAACGATTCTTTCTTTATCGGCAACCGCAACAGCAACTGGATGCTGGTAGCATTCGGAATGGTGGGAACCTCTTTAAGTGGTGTAACCTTCGTGAGTGTTCCGGGTACGGTAGGCGCAGGAGGATTCGCTTATTTCCAGGTGGTGATAGGTTACGTGATAGGATACTTCATTGTAGCCTATGTTTTGCTGCCCCTTTATTATCGTTTAAATCTCACCTCTATTTATAATTACCTGCAAAGACGATTTGGATATACTTCTTATAAAACGGGTGCGCTGTTTTTTATTATTTCGAGAACGATCGGTGCAACGGCGAGGCTTTATCTTGTTATCAATGTGCTTCAAATTTTCATACTGAATAAAATGGGTGTTCCTTTCGCAGTTACAACTGCGGTGATACTGCTGATGATACTGTTATATACATTCGAAGGCGGCGTTAAAACAATTGTCTTTACTGATACTTTGCAAACAACCTTTATGCTGCTGGGACTGGTGATCTGCATTGTTTACATCATGAACGGAATGCATCTTTCTTTCAGCGACACGATACAATCTTTAAATGCTAAAGGTTATACCAGGATATTTAATGAAGATGTGAAAAGCGGGGGCTTTTGGATGAAACAAATACTTGGCGGCGCATTCATTACTATTGCAATGACGGGGCTGGACCAGGAAATGATGCAGAAAAATATCAGCGTTAAAACTTTGAAGGGTTCGCAAAAGAACATGATCACTTTAAGCTTCCTGCAGGCCATTGTGGTATTTATGTTTTTAGTGATGGGCGGACTTCTTTACCTGTATGCAACCAGTAAAGGAATAACAACAAAAGGTGATGATCTCTTTCCCACTATCGCATTGAATTATTTGCCTACTGCCGTATCGATCATATTTATTATTGGATTGATATCCGCACTGTTTCCCAGCGCTGATGGCGCTATCACTGCATTAACATCGTCTTTCTGCATTGATATTTTAGGTATTAAACGAAATGCAGAATTAACAGAAGCGAAAAGAAAGAAGACCAGGAGAACAGTACACCTTGTTTTTACTTTTATCTTTTTTGTTTGTGTGATGATATTCAAGGTCATCAATAATAAATCCATCATTGGAATTATATTAGATGTAGCAGGATATACTTACGGACCATTGCTTGGATTATTTGCTTTTGGTATTATATCCAGGCGAACTGTAAGAAATCACAGCCTGGTTCCGGTGATCTGTATCTTATCACCCATACTTTGTTACATTCTGAAAACGAATTCAGCCCAATGGTTTAATGGTTACCAGATAGGCATCGAATTACTGATATTAAATGGTTTGCTTACTTATCTTGGTTTGCTGGCGGTATCCTCATCGCAAAGGTATGATGCAGCTGCAAATGAGATTGCCGATAGCGAACACCCGAGGTAATAATTCAAAACTCAAAACTGAATTCAAAACTGGAATGTTTATTTTTTTTAATTTTTACTTTTGAATTTTGAATTAATACATCAGCTTAAAAATCCTTTAAAAAAATGGACCTTATCAATCCTGCTGCTGAAAGTTATGCGCTTGTGCACACTACCAAAACCAGTTACCTGCTAAGTGAAATTTATAATTACACGGTTCAGCATCATCCGCAGGCGCACATGATAAGTGGCCCGGTACAGGGGCAGTTTTTGCAGTTTATCAGTTCTATGATGCGGCCCCTCAATGTTTTAGAGATTGGTACTTTCACCGGTTATTCTGCACTTTGCCTGGCAACAGGTTTGCAAAAAAATGGTAATTTACATACGATCGAACTAAGAGAAGAGGATGCTGCCATTGCTAAAGGTTTTTTTAAACGAAGTGAAAAATACAATCAAATACATTTGCATTCCGGCAATGCGCTGGAGATCATACCCGATTTACATTTCGACTGGGACATTGTTTTTATAGATGCAGACAAAGTTAGTTATACCCAATACTATGAACTGGTGGTTCCACGTTTAAGGGATAACGGACTTATCATAGCTGACAATGTACTTTTTCATGGCCAGGTGCTCGACGAAAATGTGAAAGGAAAGAATGCCATTGCAATAAATAATTTTAATCAACATGTTCTGAATGATCAACGGACAGAACAGGTTTTCTTAACGATACGCGACGGATTGTTGCTGATTAAAAAGAAATGAAAAACCATGAAGAATACCCTTTTCCTTTTCCTTGCTATCCTATCAACCCTGGCTGTGAGGGCCCAATCTCCTGCTGTAAAAGAGTACATAGCCAAATATAAAGAGATTGCTATGGATGAGATGATGCGCAGCGGTGTACCTGCAGCTATCACACTGGCGCAAGGTTTACTGGAATCACAGGCCGGGCAAAGCGACCTGGTAAAACAATCAAATAATCATTTCGGCATCAAGTGTAAAGAAAACTGGACCGGCAATAAAGTTTATCATGATGATGATGCCAGGGGTGAATGCTTCCGGGGATATTTGTCTGCAGAAGAATCTTTTCGTGATCATTCTGACTTTTTAAAAACACGCTCCCCCTACGCTTTCCTTTTTAAACTGGATCCTACGGATTACGAAGGCTGGGCAAAAGGACTAAAGAAAGCCGGTTATGCTACCAACCCTGCTTACGCCCAGGTTCTCATCAAAACAATTGTTGAAAATAACCTGCAGGAATATTCACTCACAGCTTTAAGCAGGATGAATAAAAATGATGATGCTTTAGCAAAAAATGAAGAACCAACTCCAGGAGGTAACAGTGCCGCAACCCAAACTACTGCTCCTTTAAAAAAAGATGAAGCACCAAGGTTTTTTGAAACCAAAAATGCGGGTGAACCTGCTGCACCGGTACCTAATAATACCAGTGCCGCTGATGTTAAAAACACCATTTTAAAAACAGGTACCAAATATTATCCTCCTGGTATTTTCAATATCAATGGTTGTAAGGTTGTATATGCTACAGCCGGAACCTCGCTATTATCATTAGCCAATCTGCATGAAGTTTCTTACCAGAAATTAATAGACTTCAATGATATGGACGAGCAGGACATCTTACAAAAAGACCAGCTGATTTACCTTGAGAAAAAGTCGAAAAGAGGTGCCACGGATTTTCATGTTGTAAGCAATAATGAAACCCTTTATGATATTGCCCAGAAAGAAGGCATAAGAATGGAAAGCATTCTATCCTACAATCGCATTCCAAAAGGTATGGAAGCTGCCAGGGGAGAAATGATCTACCTGCGTTCAAATTCACCCGTTACACCAAAGCTTAGCACACAAACGGTTCGCAATTAATAGTGAATGCTGTAATATTGCGCAAACCTTTTCCTGTATGCAGACGGTAAGCATTCATGATAAAACTTTTGTTCCTTATTTAACGGAAGCCGAAATTCTCGGCAAGATCAAAGAGCTTGCCCGGCAACTGGATAAGGACTATAAGGGAAAGAGGCCGCTGTTTATCGCTATACTGAACGGATCGTTCATGTTTTCATCCGATCTTTTTAAAGAATTGACTATTGAAGCCGAGATCTGCTTTATTAAACTCGCTTCATACAAAGGCACCAAATCAACCGGACATGTTATTACAGCTATAGGCCTGGATACAGATATTACAGGTCGCGACGTAGTCATTTTAGAAGATATTATTGATACCGGTAAAACCATCAATGAATTTTTGCCGCAACTGAATAACCAGCATCCTGCTACGCTAAAGATCGCCGTGCTGTTACATAAACCCGACGCTTCGGTTTTTCCTGTCAAGATAGATTATTGCTGTTTTTCCATTCCGAATAAGTTTGTTTTGGGATATGGTCTTGATTACGATGGTCTTGGAAGAAACCTCAGAGAACTTTACCAATTGAAAGACTGAATAATTTAGAGTAAATTAGCAGTAGCAAAAGAAAGAGGCGATTGCGTATCCTGTGCCTTGCCATATTACTGCTGCTCCTTACCCTTAACGCTACCGCCCAGTATTACCTGCGCGGCGAAGTGAAAGACGATAAAGGAAATCCTTTATATAACGTAAAAATTCTTTTACAATCTAAGGGCAGTTCACCATTTTATTCAGGCAGTGCCGGTGCATTTGGGATTCCGTTATCACGGCAAACAGATTCTATTATGCTTTCGCTGGAAGGCTACGAGATCATGCAACAGCGGGTAGATGCAGCTAAATTTCAATCTTTTTGTTTGAAGCCCTCGCCGCAGAATATTTCCCTTTCTCATCATCATCTAACGTCTGTTACTAAAGATCTTTTAAAAGATAAGGTTGCGCAGGTTTATCATTCCAATGAAAGCTATAGTAATAATGTTGAGAACGCTTTTGTTAATACAGGCAAATATCCTGAAACAGGTTTTGCATTAAATATAGACCGTGCATCTTACAGCAACATCCGGAGGTTTATCAATATGGGTAGCATAGTACCGCCGGATGCTGTGCGACTGGAAGAAATGCTGAATTATTTTAACCTCGAAGATGAAAGCCTGGTAACAAATAAAGACCAGTTTAATATCAGCACTTATTTAACGACAGCGCCGTGGACAACAACAAAACAATTATTCTTCGTGAATATTAAAGCCCCACTTATTGATTTTAGTCATCTCCCCCCCAATAATCTTACTTTTTTAATTGATGTGTCCGGCTCGATGGATAAACCAAATCGTTTACCCTTATTAAAATCCGCTTTTAAGCTACTGGTAAAAAACCTGAGAGATAAAGACACAGTTGCGATCGTAATGTATGGGGGTGTAGTAGGCGTGTTGCTTCCGCCCACTTCCGGCGGAGAGAAAAAAAAGATAAATGACGCAATCGATAAATTAAATGCTGAGGGAGATACACCGGGAGAAGCTGCAATAAGATCTGCCTATACACTGGCAGAGAATTGTTATAATCCACTGGCGAATAACAGGATCATTCTGGCGACAGATGGTGATTTTAATGTAGGGCAATCATCGGAAAAAGAATTGGAAGATTTAATTATCCTGCATCGGCAAAGTGGCATTTATCTAACCTGTCTTGGAGTAGGAATGGGGAATTATAAAGACAGCAAACTGGAAGTGCTCGCAAAAAAAGGAAATGGCAATTTCGCCTATCTCGATAATATAAACGAAGCCGGGAAAGTGTTGATAACAGAATTTTCTAAAACTATGTACGCCGTTGCCGATGACGCCTTTGCTAATGTTGAGTTCGATCCTGATTATGTAAAAGAATACAGGCTGGTGGGTTTTGATAATAAAGAAGATGCATTAAATGATAGCAGCAGTAAAATTGAAGGGGGTGAAATAGGAACGGGTCATGCACTAATAGCTGTGTTTGAAATTGTTCCAACAGAGAAAAATATAAAAGCCACAGAAAATAAAGAAAGGATTCCATTGGCAACAGTCAGGCTTCAATATAAACCACATGGCAAAGATACTCCTGTCATTTCAAATTTTCCCGCAGTCAATAATTTGCAGCAGCTCAGCCAGGCAAAATCCTTTCTCCGGCTTGCGGCAACTATTTGCATGTTTGGCAACCTTGTAAAACAATCCCCCAATGCAAAAGAATATAATTGGGATGATCTGACAAAGATTGCAGTGTCTGCAGGAGATATTCAAAATCCTTTACACAAAGAATTTTTAGGATTGATTGATAAGGCTAAAAAGATCTACAGGAAAAAGAAAAAAGATTAACTGAACACTTCCTTCACCTTATCAAAAAAGCTCTTTTCGTTTTTACCGGGCTGCGGCTGAAAATTTGGACTTTGGCCCAATTTCTCAAGCATTGCATGTTCTTCATCCGATACAGCCTGCGGCGTCCATACATTTACATGGATCAGCTGATCTCCTTTATTATATCCATTCACTTCAGGAAAACCTTTTCCTTTAAGCCTGAATATTTTTCCGCTCTGCGTACCGGGAGGTATTTTTATTTTGGCACGGCCATCAATTGTAGGCACTTCTATCTGTGTGCCGAATACCGCTTCGGGGAAAGTTAAATGAAGCTCGAAAGCAACATTCAACCCATCGCGTTGTAAATCTTTATTTGGTTCTTCTTCAATCAGAATAATCAGGTCGCCACTGGCTCCTCCTCTTTCTCCCGCATTACCTCTTGCGCCCAGGCTCAGTTGCATTCCTTCCTGAACACCCGCAGGTATATCGATCGAAACTGTTTCCTCTCCAAACACTCTTCCTTCGCCTTTACAATTTCCGCATTTAGCTGTAACGACTGATCCTTCACCATTACAATTGGGACAGGTAGTAACAGTTTGCATTTGGCCAAGAAAAGTGTTCGTTACTTTTCTCACCTGCCCGTTACCACCGCATGTTCCACAGGTTTGTATACCATTCTTATCTTTTGCACCGGTTCCCGTACAAACATTACAGCTAACGTATTTTTTTACTTTGATATTTTTATTAACGCCCTTCGCAATTTCTTCAAAAGTCAATTTTAATTTTACCCTCAGATTACTTCCTCTTGCTCCACGCGGTCTTCCTGTTCTCGCTCCGCCTCTTCCGCCACCGCCTCCGAAAAAATTACCAAAAATATCATCCCCGAAAATATCGCCGAACTGGCTGAAAATATCATCCATGTTCATGCCGCCCCCATAGTTGCCACCACCTGTTCCCGGGCCAAATGCAGCATGACCATAGCGATCGTACTTAGCCTTTTTATCCACGTCGCTTAACACCTCGTAGGCCTCAGCAGCTTCCTTAAATCTTTCTTCTGCGTCTTTATCACCTGGATTACGATCAGGGTGAAATTGCATCGCAACCTTGCGGTATGCTTTTTTGATTTCCTCAGCAGTGGCCGATTTAGACACACCCAGAATTTCGTAATAATCTCTCTTTGCCATACATTAATTTAAGGGTTGTGACTAATGATTAATGATTTAATCTTTAGTCGTTCACTACTTTCCCACCACCACTTTTGCAAACCGGATGATCTTATCATTCAGATAATATCCCTTTTGCACTTCATCTATTACTTTTCCTTTCATTTCATCTGTTGGTGCAGGTATCTCGGTTATTGCTTCATGTTTTTCAACATCAAAATCAGCTCCTATACTTTCCATCGGTTTCAAGCCTTTGGATTGTAACGTATTTCTTAGCTTATTAAAAACCAGTAAAATTCCCTCTTTCACGGTGTTTATATTTTCGGCAGATTGCAATTGTTTTTCAGCTCTGTCGCAATCATCCACAGCATCCAGCAAGGAAGCAATCACATCTTTGCCGGCAGTTTGTATCAGGTCCATGCGTTCTTTAGCAGAACGCCTGCGAAAATTATCAAAATCAGCGTATAGCCTCAGGTATTTGTCTTTCTGCTCCTGGAGCTCAGCCTGCAGCTTTTCTAATTCATCTCCGTCCGTTACAGGTTGGTTTAAATGTGTACTGCCGGCTGCATTTTCGTCAGCATTGATATTGTAATCCTCGCCATTTTCTGCAGTTTGCTGCTCCGGGTGGTTCATTTCATTCTCTTGCATTGTTCAATTGTATTAACAGGCTTACGTGTCAAAATTTTTGCCAGCCGCAAAGAAAGTGAAATTATGGCAGAGGCATTAGAGAATATTGACCCCGACAGGCACATTGAAACATAGGAATTATTTCAACTGTGTTAGCTTTGCCGGATGGTAAAAGTGACCTTAAAAAGAAGAATACATCAACGAATTGCAAACGGACATCCCTGGATTTTCGCAAATGAAGTTGAAAAAATAAATGGCGAGGTTCAACCGGGTGATATTGTTGAAGTTGATTATGCGGACGGTAAATATTGCGGGAGAGGTTATATCAATACTAAATCACAAATAATTATTCGTTTACTGACGCGGAAAAAAGAAGAGATCAATGAAGCGTTTTTCTTCAACCGAATTCAGCAGGCATGGCAATACAGGCAAAAAACAGGATATACAGAGAATTGCAGGCTGGTGTTTGGCGAGGCGGATTTTCTTCCTTCCCTCATCATCGATAAATTCAACGATTATTTTTCTGTGCAAACTCTTTCTTATGGTATGGATGTGTGGAAGCCAGCGATCGTAAAAGCGCTTGAAGCCATTTTTCATCCCAAAGGAATTTTCGAAAGAAATGATGTTCCCGTAAGAGAGCTGGAAGGACTGCCCTTACAAAAAGGATTTTTATCTGCACCTTTTAATCCCAATATGGTTATTACTGAGAACGGATTAAAGTTCAATGTGGATCTGGAAAATGGACAGAAAACAGGATATTTTTTAGATCAGCAGGATAACCGAAGAGCAATAAAAAACATAGTAAAAGATGCGGATGTACTCGGCGCTTTCACCTATACGGGGACCTTCGAAATACACGCTGCACATTATGGCGCAAAGTCGGTCCTTGGAATTGATATTTCACAAAATGCAGTTGACCAGGCTAATATAAACGCAAAGCTGAATGGGCTGGATCATATTTGCAGGTTTGAAATGATGAATGCCTTTGATGTTTTAAAACAATGGGTGAAAGAGGCAAGACAATATGATGTTGTAATGCTGGATCCGCCTGCCTTCACAAAGAGCCGGGAAAACATTCAAAAAGCAGTTACAGGTTACAAGGAAATTAATTTAAGAGGAATGCGGCTGTTGAAAAATGGAGGTTTTTTAGTTACCAGCAGCTGCACAAACCTGGTTTCACCTGAGTTATTTTTACAAACAATAGAAATGGCAGCCAAAGATGCAAGAAAACAATTGAGGCAGGTAACATTCAAGGCGCAGGCAAGTGATCATCCGATCATATGGGGCATGGAAAACACAAACTATCTAAAGTTTTTGATTGTTGAAGTAAGGGATAAATAAATTGAATTGAAATAAACTACAAGTGGATAACAGCAAATTTGCCAGTTTCTTTTACAGCCCCGGTTTTATCTTTTACCTGGTAGAAATACATACCGCGGAAATAATCTGTTACGGTAACCTGTAGTTTTTCTGAGCTGATGGCAGATTCATAAACCTTTTTTCCCATAAAACTGTAGATCTGCAAAACGTAACTGCGATCTGCTTCTTTCACAAACTCAAAATTAATAACAGAAGTTGCGGGGTTAGGATAATACCGGTCTACGATCTTTATTTTATCAGAAGGCTCAACAGGCGCCGGAACAGCAGTAGCAGACAGGGAAAAACAGGCAACTATTGCCAGTATAACTGGTAAAATTGCTGCTCTGTAATGGGTAAGATGTCTGCGTAAAGTTTGAACCATATCTGTGTTTACTATCTAAAAATAATACAAGTTTGGTACCTGTCCAATACCTTATTGTGGCCAGTAAGACTTTTGTTTGTTAAAAATGTTTATAGGTGTCGGCAATATAATCGGTGAAAAAATGGGTATTTAACGTTTCGCCGGTGATCCGCTTACAAAGATCTCCTGAGGTATAGATGCGGCCATGCTGGTAAACGCTGTTCGCAAGCCATTGATGAACAGTATACAAATTGCCGTTTACGATCTCTTCCTTCACACCGGGCTCATCTTTTTGCAGTTGAAACCAAAATTGTGCGGCATACAAACTGCCGAGGCTGTATGTAGGGAAGTATCCAAAGCTGCCATGACTCCAATGTACGTCCTGCAGGCATCCCTTTTTATCATCAGGCACTTTTATCCCTAAAAACTGTTCATATAAATCATTCCAGCGGGCCGGAATATCAGTAGTCTTTAAATTGCCGCCAATAATTTCTTTTTCTATTATATATCGCACATAAACATGAAAATGGTAGCTGAGCTGATCTGCCTCTGTTCTGATAAGGGAAGGCTGAACTTTATTGATAGCCCCCAGGAACTGTTCAAGGTTCACGTCATGCAACTGATCAGGAAAAAAAGATTGCAGTTTAAGAAAATAGAATTGCCAGAAGTGCGGCCCTCTTCCAATACAATTTTCCCATAAACGGCTTTGAGATTCATGAATACTAAGGCTTGCATATTCTCCTGAAGGCAATCCATATTCCTCGTCTGGCAAACCCTGTTCATATAATCCATGGCCCACTTCATGAATACAGCTCCATGTCATGTTTGCAAAATCATGTTCATCTATACGTGTCGTTATCCTCACATCTCTTGCACTAAAATTGGTTGTGAAAGGATGTTCAGAAATATCCTGTCGTCCTGCTTCCAGATCAAAACCTAATTCCTTAACGAGGTACATGGCCCATTTCCATTGCTGGTCCTTAGGATAAAATCTTTTTAAGAAATCTGTGTTTGTTTCTTTTGATGAAAATTCGCTTATCAATTTTTTTAGCGGTGCCTGTAAATTTTCAAATAACTGGTCAAGTTGCTTTACCGAAGTGGATTTCTCATATTCTTTTAAATGTGCATTGTAAGAATGGTCTTCATAGCCGAGAAGATCGGATTCCTGCTTCTTCAATTGTATTAATTCATCAAGAGCAGGTTCAAAAATTTTAAAGTCATTTTGTTTTCTCGCATCAATCCAGCTATAAAAAGATCTGGAAACAGTTTCAGACATCTTTCTTACAAACGCTCCTGTGTATTTTTTTTGCTTGTGATAATCTTCGAACGTTAGCTCCACATTTCTTTTTTGCTTTGTATCAAGATTATCTGCTACGGAGAGTTCATCCAGTAACTTACCAAATTCATCTTCGGAAAATAATTGGTGAGCAGTTTCATTTAGCGTAGCAAGCTGCCTTGCCCGTGCCTCATTTCCTTTTGAAGGAAGATAAGTTTCCTGGTCCCATTGTAAAACCGCAGCAGCATATTTAATATCTGCTATGCGCTGAAGTTTATCTTTATATCGGTTGTATAAGGATGCAGAATTGTTTCCCATAAAACTAGTTAAGCTGCATTTCAGCAATTTCACCCCGGATAATTAATTTCCCCGCAGTTTTCGAAACTATTTCTTCCACTGTAACCCCCGGCGCTCTTTCAAGTAAAACAAATCCTTCCGGCGTTACATCAATCACGGCAAGTTCCGTTACAATTTTCTTTACACATCCCACACCGGTAAGCGGTAAGGTGCAGGCAGGCAATAATTTGCTTTCACCTTTTGGATTTGTATGCTGCATGGCAACAATTATATTTCTTGCACTTGCAACAAGATCCATAGCGCCACCCATTCCTTTTACCATCTTCCCGGGAATTTTCCAGTTAGCAATATCTCCTTTCTCACTTACTTCCATTGCTCCTAAAACTGTCAGGTCTATTTTTCCGGCCCTGATCATCCCAAAACTTTCTGCGCTATCAAAGAATGCACCTCCGGGTAAAACAGTTACGGTTTCTTTTCCGGCATTAATTAAGTCGGCGTCTATTTCATCTTCAGCAGGATATGGCCCGGTACCCAAAATTCCATTTTCACTTTGCAGGATAACGGTCATATTCTCCGGAATAAAGTTGGATACAAGAGTAGGAATACCAATTCCCAAATTCACATACATGCCATCTCTTAATTCCTGGGCAATTCGTTTTGCAATACCGTATTTATCTAATGCCATAATATTTTATTTTATGAGCCCGGCTTTAGTATTTCAATTGAACATTGTTGCGTCGCACCATTGAGGGTTCTGTTCTTTATTGAACTTTTCAAAGTCAAAAGTAAAAATTTTGACTTTTGACTTTTTAATTCTTAATTAATTAATCGCCGTCGTTCTTCTTTCAATTCTTTTCTCATAATCTTTCCCCTCAAATATTCTATGCACATACACGCCTGCAACATGAATTTGATCGGGATCTAATTCCCCCGGCTGCACTATATGTTCTACTTCAGCAATGGTAATTGTTCCTGCCTTGGCCATTGATGTAGAAAAATTTCTTGTAGCTTTTCTAAAAACAAGATTTCCCATTGTATCGCCTTTCCATGCTTTTACTATAGCGAAATCTGCATGAAGCGCATGCTCCATGAGATACATCTTGCCATTAAATTCTTTTACTTCTTTTCCATTTGCTATTTCTGTTCCGTAACCTGCGGGAGTATAAAAAGCAGGAATCCCCATACCAGCCATTTGTATGCGGGTAGCTAAAGTACCCTGCGGGATCAAATCCACTTCAAGCTCTCCTGAAAGCAACTGCCGTTCAAACTCTGCATTCTCTCCCACATAACTGCTCATCATTTTTTTTACCTGGTGAGTATGTAATAATTGTCCGAGGCCGAAATTATCAACACCCGCATTATTAGAAATACACGTAAGATTTTTAATTTGCTTTTTTACAAGCGTCGCAATTGAATTTTCAGGAATACCACATAAACCAAAACCTCCAAGCATTAATGTAGCACCATCGGTAATATCATTTAAAGCTTCATCAGCGCTGTTGTAAACTTTGTTCATAAAACTATTTAACGTATGAAGGTTTCCCCGGACTCGATTTCGATCTTTCCCTGTCACCAATAGCATAAACAGAGTCCATCAGTTCTTTATTTAATTTGGGATTCGACTGGTAGTAATCAAGGCTCTCGTAAAAACGATTCCGGTTAATATGATGCAATTTAAAGACCAGCTGGTAGATCGAATCCGTATGCTGTCTTAACGTGCGGGTAGTATCTCTTACAAGGTAACCAACAGCATACTGATCAGCCCTTGCCAGGTCCCAAACAATGGATCTCATACTATCGAAGCCAATATACTTTTCAGGAACAGCGGAATGTCTTGAGCATGAAGCAAACAATATAAAGAGAAATACATACAGCCATTTCATTTTAATTCCTGTTTATAACGTGCGATATTGGCAATGTCAAGCTGGCTTAATATATCTACAGCCTGTCTTTTTTCCTGGGGCGTCCCTTTCTTCATGATACCGATCATTTCTGTAGCGCGGTTAGAAACGAAAAACTGGAGGATCATTGAATTGGGATTATCCTTATTCATTGTCTGCAACCTGTTCAATGCATCAAGAATATTTTTTCTTGCATCCCCTTCATCATTATACATTTTATCCAGGCTGCTGCGGAAGTAAGTATAAATCCCATCGTGCATTAAATTGTATTTGCTATTTACCAGGTTCTCTGCGAGCCAATAACGGTTCCTTAAGCCATCAAAAGCCTTCCATCCGCTTATATTCCTGGCTTCAGGTGCATTATTTACTATGTTCAAGGCTTTCTGAAAATACGGGGTACCTCCTTTTGGAGAAAAAGAATCATAATCAAGCCCGAGAATGATATAAGCATAGTAGGCCAGGATCGCTGTAAGGTTAGACGAATAAGCATCTGTGCCCTGTATCCTGTTCTCATTAAATTCTATAGGTTGAAATTCCACATATTTGAAAGTAATATCACCGTCCTGGTAATTTACCAAAGGGCTTTTATAATCAGAATTATAAACGGGTCTTGCAGCCTGAACAGTAAGTTTTCCTTCGTATACATTCGCCTCAGAAGTATTGTCTATACTAAGTAAAAAATGACATTCTATTTTTTCATTTGAGTGAAAATTATCATTTGTCCATTTGCGGTTATTTAAAAAATTATTCAGTTGCGTTTGAAGGGTATTGAATATTTTTTTATCAACCGTAGTATTTATTTTTTGAGCATTAACTGTTACCCGTGCTTCGAGTTCCTGTGCGTGAGCAGGCAATGCGTATATAATACATGCGAATAAAAAAGAATTAATTTTTTTCATTGATCATTTCTATTGTGAGGTTCACGATGTCGTTTGCCACTTCCATTTTCGATTTCAATTCAAATGGAACGATCGTTCCATTTTTTAAAAAAGCTGTTATTTTGTTAGTATCATATCCAAATCCTGAGGAAGTATCTTCGAGCGAATTCAGGATAATGCAATCCGCATTTTTCGATTTCAATTTTTCTTTCGCATTAGCTTCTCCATTATTGGTTTCCAATGCAAACCCTATCAATAACTGGCCCTTCTTTTTTGATGTCCCCAATGCTTTTAAAATATCTTTTGTTTTGGTAAGTTCAAGCGTTAGCGAACTATCTTTCTTTTTTATTTTTTTATTACCGGGATGCAAAAATGTGTAATCGGCTACTGCCGCCGCCATTATGATCACATCCTGCTCACTAGCTTTACTCATCACCTCGTTATACATCTGTTCTGCAGAAAGTACATTGATGGTTGAAATGTTTAAAGATGAACTTACGCCCGGACCAGCGATTACAAGGACTTCTGCTCCTGCATTGTTAAATTGTTCTGCTAAGGCTAAACCCATTTTTCCTGTTGAATGATTACTGATAAAACGAACGGGATCAATATGTTCATGTGTAGGACCGGCTGTAATTAGAACTTTTTTTCCGCTAAGTAGCTTAAACCCGCCAATGATCTGAATTATTTTTTTCATGATCTGTTCGGGTTCCTGCATTCGTCCCTCTCCTGTTAGTCCACTTCCTAATTCACCCTTATTTACCGGTAATATATCGATCCCATCTTTCTGTAATAAGGTAAGATTTCGTTTAGTAGTAGCGTGTCTCCACATATCTTCATCCATTGCGGGAGCGGCTATAACAGGGCAGGTTGCAGATAAATAAACGGCCAGCAATAAATTATCACAAAGACCGGATGCCATTTTGGCGAGGGTATTACAACTTAAAGGGGCAATCACAAAAATATCAGCCCATCTCCCGAGCATTACATGATTGGCCCACTGGTTATCGTTTTGAATATCTATCACCACTTCATTACCGGATAATGTGGCTAAGACCAATGGAGAAACAAAATCTTTTGCCCCGGGTGTCATTATAACTTTAACCTCGGCCCCGGATTTCACCAGTAATCGCAATAATAATATGCTTTTGTAAGCTGCAATGCTAGCGGTTATCCCCAGTAATATTTTTTTTCCTTCAAGCATACGATCCTTTAAGATACAAAAAACGACAGTGAATTTGTCACTGTCGTTTTGCTTATAATATCAGAAACCTGTTAACGAAACAGATCTTCATCATTCTTGCGATAATAGATTTTGTTTTCAGCGAATTCATGCGTCGCTAAAATTGCGGGGTTTGGCATTTTTTCATAGGCCCGGGAAATTTCAATCTGCTCTTTATTTTCATGGATCTCTTCCAGGCTGTCTGTATGGCTTGCAAACTCTTCCAGTTTGTTATGCAACTCTTCTTTAAGTGCAATGTTTATTTGATTAGCTCTTTTTGCAATGATCGTTATAGACTCATACAAATTTCCTGTAGCCTCTTTTATATCGATCAGGCTTTTTGTCTCCACAACATTTGGAGTGTTAGAACTAAGCTGCCTTCTTAACTTGCTCATTTTTATTTTTGTTTAAATAGTTATTTGAAAGACTTCTGAAGCGTTCAACTTCGTCTGCATATTTACTCTGGGGAAAACGTTCTTTAAAATCTGTAATTTCTGAAATCACTTTTCCATACCGTTCTGATTGTTTCTCTTCAATACTCATTTCAGCATATTTATAATATGCCTGGATCACTTTCAATTTATATTCATCACCCTTTTCTGAATCAGGAAAATCTTCCATCAACGTAGCATAAGCAATCGCCGCAGCCTTATAATATCCAAGATTATAATAAAGCTCGGCGGATTTATATTCTTTTCCTTCAAGCTTTGCACGTGACTTATCAATTATTTCAGTAGCATCTTTAACCCGCAGCGAATTTGGATGAGTGTTTATAAAGGCCTGCATCTGCCCTATTGTTTTTGTTGTATTGGTTTGATCCAATTCTATTTTTGGCGATTGCTTATAATAGCAATAGGCACGCATATATTCGCATTCTTCTGTCTTAGGGCTATTCGGAAAACTTTCGATGTATGTTTTGAATAGATTTTCAGCGTTTGCATAATCCTCCAGGTAATAGGCACAATAGGCATATTTGTAATACATGTTCTCGAAGTCTGGAGTTCCTTTCTTATAGGCAAAAAGATCTTCGTATAACTGTTGTGCTAACCTGTATTTTTTTGCTGCATAATATTGCTCGGCCATTTTGTACCGGTACTCATTATCCTTGCTCTTCATCACTTTAGCAAACTGGTTATTGCAGGAAGTAAGTATGGAAAGGAAAGCAATAAGAATCAATAAAATTTTTTTCACGTGAATGTTTTTGTCTGAATAAAGGCACGTGGTATTTACCTCTTTATCTATAAAAGAAAACCTGAAGCCTTTTTATAGAAGCGTGCAAAGATAAGTGAACGCTGCAAAATAAATGGCTTTATTGACCTGTAAGAAGTTAGAATCGTTAATTAACCCATAAAAAAACCTCCGGCAAAAGCCGGAGGTTGGTTTTTATCGCAAAAAGTATCAAAGATTATGGAGTTGTCTTAGTCTTTGTTTTTGATTTACCATCTTTTACTTTAACCTTGGTTTTGGTATCTCTTGTACCACCGGTTGTTGTTCTTTCTGTTGTTGTAGTCATATTTGGATGAGGAGCAGGCACTGTGCTTGGTCCTTCTTCCAGTGTACCCTGCAGATCAACAGTATTAGAATCACCATCCTGGCCATAGTTGAAGATCAACCTGTTCTCAGAAATACCTTGTTGTTCAACGAGGTAGCGGATTACAGAATTCACTCTGTCGTAGCTTAGTTGTTGTGCTCTCTTATCTGCTGCACCATAACCAACCACTTTAATACGGCAGTTTGGATTGCTCTTGATTTGAGAAGCTGCAGAATTCAGCATGCTCTTAGCGTCGTTGCTTAAAGTGGCACTACCGCTTCTGAACTGTATGCTTGGTAAGCTTCCAATGTTACATGCATTATCCACAGCTGGACGATTTTGCATTAACTGGCGTAATTCAGCGCAACATGCAGGCTCTGGGCAGTTACCAACACCATCAGCATTCACTGGGAAGCATTTTTGCGGTGTCAGCAATTCTTTGTCGCGGCAGTCTGGAACGCCATCACCATCAGTATCTCTTGAAACACCATGTGTATCAACAGGACAGCCTCTTGGAGTGTTTGGCTCAAGGTCAAACTGATCTGTCACACCATCACCATCTGCATCAGGCAGAATCGGGTTTGGTAATCTCATGTGACGTGGATTGTTTAACTCATCATAAATGTAGTTATATGGGTTGATCCACCATAAAGGCTGAACATGTGTAGCAGGGTTACCAATATTGATATTTAACCTTGCACTGGTATAGCTATAAATATCATTTGATTTGCCTGCTTTGTAAGCATCTAACTGATCGTATCCGGGAACAGGAACAGTAAATCGCTGTTCGATTCCAAGGTTTACTTTATCGCTTACTTTAAATGCAACGCCAGCACCTGGGCTCACTGCACCCAAGACAGTCCAGCCCTTTCTGCCATTGTGTTCCGTTCCAAAAAGCGTGGTGATTGTACCAGACTGAGATTGAGGGACAAGCTGACCATTACCGTAATATCCATACCAGATGTACTGTCCTGAATTACTGGGTGCACCAGGGTATTTGTACATCACCTGGGTCATCAACAGGTCTAATCCTGCCAAAACATAAATATTTGTTTTGGGGTTACCTCTGTAATGACTCGCTGTATTGAGTGATGCGATGAAGTCAATCGCACCCATATGCGTTTTGTTATGATATTCTCTTTGAGCAGGTATTTGAGCTACTCCATAAGCATTGGGCTCACCATGGTTCAGAGAACCAAAGTAACCAAGCCTGTAAGAAAATACATGACTGATAGCATGCCTTAGTGTGATTCCACCACCAAGACCCCATCTTGCATGAACATCGCCTAAAACGAAGGAAGGGCCTGCAGACAATCCGAATTCCCACTGGCTCCTTGGTTTAGCGGGATAAGGATATTGATTACTTCTGAATGCACTGTACTGAGCCATGTCTGCTGCTGCTATCCGAGCAGAGTCATCCCAGTAAGTCCGGGTGTCACCCCAGTTAGTTGTTGTTGTTGTCGTCGTGGTCGTGGTCTGACCAAACGATGCTCTTCCAAACAGGCTTAGAAAGCCTAAAATCAGCATGTACTTTTTGCTTGCCATAGGTATAATTTAAATTGTTTTGTAAAATTCTATAGGCCCTTAAACGAGACAAAATTAAGTAATGCTTAAGAAATACCAAATTTTTACTATTTATTTTGCCATTGACCTACAGCGTGTGTAGACAGCAATTGCAATGCCAACGTTGCGTAAACGTTAATATTTTTATCTCATATATTGCATCAATCTTTATAAAATGGACTCTGCGAGGAAAGCTATAGAAGCGGAATTAGCACTTTTTGAATCACATTTCAGAGCAGCAGTTAAGAGCCGCGTTGCGCTGCTCGACCGCATTATGCAGTATATAGTAAAGCGCAAAGGGAAGCAATTACGGCCAATGTTCGTTTTACTGAGTGCTAAGTTAGGAGGACCGGTAAACGATGCAACCTACAGGGCGGCTTCACTGGTAGAATTGTTACACACAGCGACTTTGGTTCATGATGATGTTGTGGATGATGCCATGCAACGTCGTGGATTTTTCTCCATAAATGCCCTTTGGAAAAACAAGATAGCCGTTTTAGTCGGTGACTATTTACTTTCAAAAGGCCTTTTACTCTCACTTCAGAATAAAGATTTCACTCAACTGGAAATTTTATCTGATGCGGTCCGTCAAATGAGTGAGGGAGAACTTTTACAAATTGAAAAGTCAAGGAATCTTAACCTCGATGAAAGCATATATTATGAAATTATTAATGGGAAAACCGCCTCCCTTTTATCCTCAGCCTGTGGTGTGGGTGCCGCAACAACCTTCCAAAATGTGGAGGATATTAATAAATTAAAGCTTTTTGGACAAAAAGTGGGGATGGCTTTCCAGGTAAAAGATGACCTTTTCGATTATGGCACTGCCGATATTGGAAAACCAACCGGGAATGATATTAAAGAAAAAAAATTAACCCTGCCGCTTATATACACACTTAATAACTGTTCGAATGATCTGAAAAGAAAGATCATTTATATTGTGAAAAATAACAACAACGACCCCGCTAAGGTTCGTTTTGTAATTGATGCTGTTCAGCAATCAGGTGGCATTAATTATGCTAACAATAAAATGTTGCAATTCAGAGATGAAGCTTTAGATATTCTATTTGAATTTCCGCATTCGGACTCCCGCCAGGCGCTCGAAGATCTCGTTCGGTTTACTACAGATAGAAATTTCTAATTCAACCCTATGCAAAAGCGATGGAACATTGCTACGATTAATAAAGAGAAAACGGAAGAAGTTTTCCAGGACCTGCATATCAACAAAAATTTATGCAGCATATTAGTTAACCGCGGAATTGATTCTTACGATAAAGCTAAAAATTACTTTCGTCCTGCCCTTGAACATCTTCATCATCCATGGCTGATGAAGGATATGGATAAAGCAACAACCCGTATTCTCAAAGCCATAAATTCGAATGAAAGAATCCTTGTATACGGCGATTATGATGTAGACGGCACCACGTCAGTTGCATCCATGTTCCAGTTTCTTTTTGCTGTTCATAAAAACGTAGACTTTTATATTCCTCATCGTTACAGGGAAGGGTATGGCGTTTCAAAAGCCGGAATTGATTTTGCATCTCAAACAAACTGCGGCCTGATTATTTCGCTTGACTGTGGTATTAAGTCGGTTGAACTTATTGCTTATGCCAAAGAACTTGGAATAGATTTTATTATTTGTGATCATCATCTTCCTGATGCGCAATTACCTGCAGCTATAGCCATCTTAAATCCAAAACAACCCGGATGTAACTATCCTTATAAAGAGCTTTGCGGGTGCGGGGTCGGTTTTAAATTGATGACCGCACTTGCTGAAAAATTACAATTACCGCCAGAATCATATTTACAATTTCTTGATCTCGTCGCTACAGCAATTGCTGCAGATATTGTTCCGATGACTGGTGAAAACCGGGTACTTGCATATTATGGTTTGAAAAAAGTAAATACAAATCCGTGCGCAGGCATTAAGGCTTTAATGGAACTGGCGGCCGTGCAAAAAGAAATGTTTGTCAGCAATCTTGTCTTCATTATCGCCCCAAGAATAAATGCTGCCGGAAGAATGGATGACGCTAAAAAAGCAGTACAGCTTTTTATAGAACAGGATTGCGATAAAGCCATGGAATTTGCTGAAATGCTGCATAGCGATAACACCGACAGAAGGGAGGCCGACAGCAACATTACGGTTGAAGCGCTTGCATTGATCTCCGCGGATGAGCGATTAGTGAACCGGAAAACGACCGTGCTTTACCAGGAACATTGGCATAAAGGCGTTGTCGGAATTGTTGCATCAAGGTTAATTGAAACTTATTATCGTCCCACGATCGTGCTTACTAAAAGCGGTGATGTTGTTGCAGGAAGCGCAAGAAGTGTATCAGGATTTAATTTGTATGAAGCGGTGCATGCGTGCCGGGAACATTTACTGGGTTATGGCGGGCACTTCGCTGCTGCAGGTATGACTTTATTACCCGAGAATGTAGAGGCCTTCAGCCAGCGTTTTGAAGAAGTAGTGAACGCACAAATTACCAGTGAATTGCTGATCCCGGAATTAGTGATCGATGCCGTTATCAGTTTTAAGGAATTAACGCTCCCGTTTTATAATATCATTAATCAAATGGAACCATTCGGTCCCGAAAACATGCGCCCCGTTTTTGTCGCAAAAAATGTAAAAGAATCAGGCCACAGCCGGCTTATTAAAGATCAGCACATCAAGTTTCATTTGAAACAGGATAATTGCAGTTATACCGGTATTGGTTTTAACATGGCTGCGAAATATCATTTATTACAATTGAATCATCCCCTTGATATTGCTTTTACTTTAGACATCAATGAATGGAACGGTGAAAAGAACCTGCAATTGAAAGTTTGTGACATCAGGTTGAGTGAATAATTATGTTGAATGTTGAATTTTAAATGTCGAATGAAAAAAAGTATCCCGAAAATGTACACCCTCTTAATTCAGCATTCAACATTTAAAATTCAACATTCAAAAAAGTTTACAGGCTAATTATAGGTGATGCTTTCTCTTCCTGCATCAGCTCAACACTCCGGCTAATAAACTTCGTTAGATCATTTCCTTTCAATAACCCCTGCGAAAGCAAAGCAAGATCAGCCAAATTCCTTACCTGCTTTTCCTGCTTGTTCTGATCACTATCTTTTAATAAACCCTGGTAGATCGGGTGATTCCCATTCACAGTTAATGTTACTTCATCTGGCATTGCTCCATAGAAAGACATGCCACCACCCAGGTTCGCCATATCTTTCATCCGGCGCATAAATTCCGGCCTTGTTGCAATCACCGGCGCTGCGTCCTGGCTCAATCCCTTTACCTCTACTTTTACATGCACCTCAGATAGCTGCATGGTAAATAATTCTTTCAGTTTTGTTTCTTCATCATTAGATAAAACGCTCTTTGTATCTTCTTGTTTATCGATAAGGTTATCTGCAATATCAGAATCCACTCTTGTAAAAGTTACGTTCTCCCATTTCATCTCCATATTGTTGATAAAGGCCGAATCAACAATCGTTTCCATCAGCACCACTTTATATTCTTTCTTGTGCGCTGCCTGCACATAGGCATCCTGCTGCACAGGATCGGTGGTGTAAAGAATTACCTGTTTACTTTCTTTATTCTTTTGCAGCGTTTCTGTTTCCAGCTTGTATTCTTCCAAAGTATAGAACCTGCTTTTATCAGCCGACTGCATTAATAAAAAACTGTTTGCTTTCTCAGCGAATTTTTCATCAGTCATCATTCCATACTTCACAAATAATCCAAGGCTCTCCCATTTTTCTTCTAATGACTTACGATCATTCCTGAAAATCTCATCCAGTTTATCCGCTACCTTTTTCGTGATATGCGCATTTATCTTTTTTACGTTGGGATCACCCTGCAAATAACTGCGGCTAACATTCAAAGGAATATCCGGGCTGTCTATCACACCGTGTAATAACATTAAAAATTCAGGAACAATATCTTTCACTTCATCAGTAACAAAAACCTGGTTACTGTATAACTGGATTTTATCTTTCTGAATCTCATAGCTCTGTTTAATTTTGGGGAAGTATAAAATGCCGGTAAGGTTAAAAGGATAGTCTACATTTAAATGTATCCAGAACAGGGGTGTTTCACCAAAAGGATATAACTCTTTATAAAAGTCCTGGTAATTTTCAGCTGTTAATTCAGCCGGTTTTTTTGTCCAGATCGGGTTGGTATTATTTACCTGTTTATCCTCGAAGAAAATGGGAACAGGTAAAAACTTACAGAACCTGTTGAGAATATTTTGAATACGGCTCGTCTCTAAAAATTCTTTACTCTCGTCGTTGATATGCAAAACGATCTTTGTCCCGCGCTCCTGTTTATCAATTGTATATAATTCATATTCCGGGCTGCCATCGCAACTCCAGTAAACAGCAGGCTCATCTTTAAAACTTTTTGTAAAGATTTCAACCTTATCACTCACCATAAATGCGCTATAGAACCCCAAGCCGAAGTGGCCGATAATATTCGCATCTTTATATTTTTCCAAAAACTCTTCCGCCCCGCTAAACGCCACCTGGTTAATGTATTTATCTACTTCTTCCTGCGTCATGCCCACCCCTTTATCTTCAATCGTAAGGGTTTTTTCTTTCGCATCAATGCTAACATCAATCCTCAATTCACCCAGTTCACCTTTAGCCTCGCCGATAGATGAAAGTGTTTTTAATTTCTGCGTGGCATCTACTGCGTTGCTAACCAGCTCACGAAGAAATATTTCATGCTCACTGTACAGGAATTTTTTAATGATCGGGAAAATATTCTCTGTCTGTACCCGGATCTGGCCTTTCTGCATAAGAGTTTTTTTGCGGAAGGTAATCAAAGAAAGTACCATACCTATTCAGCCTGACAGGATGGCAAGAAAGATTTGTCAATTTTTTTTCCGCAAACTCACAAGTGCAACAGTTTGATAGGAACGTCATTCCTGTAAATAGAGAAATAACTAATTGGAACGTTCCGGGGAGTCGATATTAAAGAAATTATTTTCCTCCTTTCTCCTGAAACCAAAATTATAGCGGAGGTTCAAACCAATTCTTCTTGTATCATTAATACGGATACCGGAAGCATTCACCGTGCCCTGGTTTAGTGTGAACCCGGCTTTGTTCGTAAATAAAATATCGCTTCCGCTTAAAGTAACGATCAGTTTCTTTTTCAGGAACTGCTGTGTAAGACTCATATTTAAAGCCCCGAACGAACCCAGTTCATAAAACTGTAACTGCCCGTTAAATCTCGCAAACCCATTCAATGTTAACTGTGTGCCCGGTGAAAGTTTCAGTGTTTGATAAGTAAAAATGCTCCAGCTTCCCTTGGTAAAAAGGAGCGGCTTATTCTCATATATACCATTATATGCATTGTGATTATACTGTGCACCCGCCACTATAAAATATTTCTTTCCCGGCGGAATAGCGCCAAGGATTCTGAAATAAGTTTCTTTGTTGCTTCCTAAATTATCATAAGTGCGATAAGCCTGGCTGCGTGTTCCGGGAACCTGGTAAACAACCTG
>JAQBNK010000016.1 GCA_028288595.1 Chitinophagaceae bacterium | reverse complement strand
AGCCCATATTGATCACGGGAAAAGTACACTGGCAGATCGTTTACTGGAAGATACACATACCATCGGCGAAAGGGATATGATGAACCAGGTTTTGGATGATATGGACCTGGAACGGGAGAAAGGAATTACCATTAAAAGTCATGCTATCCAGATGTTTTATGAACTGGACGGCGTAAAATATACTTTCAACCTGATTGATACGCCCGGCCACGTAGATTTTAGTTACGAGGTGAGCCGTGCCCTTGCAGCTTGTGAAGGAGCATTATTACTTGTAGACGCATCGCAGGGTATACAGGCTCAAACAATCAGCAATCTTTACCTGGCAATTGATAATGACCTTGAGATCATTCCTGTTATCAATAAAATTGATATGGAGGGAGCGATGATCCCGGAAGTAACAGACCAGATCATCGAACTGATCGGGTGCAAGCAGGAAGACATTTTACTGGCGAGTGGTAAATCCGGTATCGGGATAGAAGAAATACTGGCAGCTATTGTTAAGAGAATTCCTGCGCCATCTGGCAGCGTAGCAGAACCATTGCAGGCATTAATTTTTGATAGCGTCTTCAATAGTTTTCGTGGAATCATTGCCTACTATAGAATCTTCAACGGCACTATCAAGAAAGGAGATAAGATCAAATTTGTTGCTACAGACCAGGAATATTTTGCTGATGAAGTGGGTGTTCTGAAATTAGGACTCGAACCTGCATCACATGTAAGCGCCGGAAATGTGGGTTATATCATTACCGGTATTAAAAATGCAAAAGAAGTAAAAGTGGGTGATACTATTACACTGGCGAGTAACCCCGGTAAAATGATCCAGGGATTTGAAGAAGTGAAGCCAATGGTGTTCGCCGGCATCTTCCCCGTGGTAACTGAAGATTTTGCAGAGCTGCGTGACTGTATGGACAAACTGCAGTTGAACGATGCTTCTCTTACATATGAACTGGAAACATCGCAGGCACTTGGTTTCGGTTTCCGTTGCGGGTTCTTAGGCCTGCTTCACATGGAGATCATCCAGGAAAGACTGGAGCGTGAATTTAACCAGACAGTTATTACCACTGTTCCCAACGTTAGTTTCCATGCATACACTTCAAAAGGTGATAAAATAATCGTCAATAATCCTGTGCAGATGCCGGACCCCACCAGGCTCGACAGGATAGAAGAACCTTTCATCAGGGCGCAGATCATTAGCCTGCCGGATTATATTGGAAATATTATGACACTATGCCTGGGCAAAAGAGGGATACTTATCAATCAGAGTTATCTCACGCCTACACGTGTTGAACTTATTTTTGAAATGCCTTTGACCGAGATCGTTTTTGATTTTTATGATAAATTAAAGAGTCAGACCCGGGGTTATGCTTCATTCGATTATACTCCTATCGATTATCGCGAAGCAGATATTGTAAAAATGGATATCCTTCTGAATAATGAAAAAGTAGATGCCTTAAGCGCATTGATACATCGTTCGAGGGCGCAGGACTTCGGAAGAAAATTATGTGAGAAATTAAAAGAGCTGTTACCCAGGCAGCAGTTCCAGATCGTAATACAGGCAGCTATTGGTGCAAAAGTTATTGCACGGGAAACTATCAGCGCCATGAGAAAAGATGTAACAGCCAAATGTTATGGTGGTGATATCAGCCGGAAACGCAAACTTCTTGAAAAACAAAAAGAAGGTAAGAAACGCATGCGCCAGATCGGTAATGTAGAAATTCCACAGGAGGCGTTTTTAGCTGTGTTGAAGCTGGACTAAATCTTCAAATTCCAAATTCTAAATCGAACACCGGGTTTAGAATTTAGAAATTTCTTTTTAGAATTTGTACCTATTATGGCAGGGTTTTTTCAGAAAACTAACTGATTAATACACCAGTTATGCCAACAGCAACAGCTCCCAAAAAGAAAGAAAAAAAAACTGCTAAAAGAGCCACTTCAAAAAATGTAATGGCGAAGGCTTCTAAAGAGCCTAAAAAAGATCTGTCCAAAACCTATAACGAGTTTAAAGAGTTTGAGGGCCACCAGTACACCGGCATGCAAATAGGCCGCAGCCATAAATGGAATTACGATAAAGGAGAATGGAAAGAAACTAAGATCACTCCGGATCTTTGGGAAGTATCTTATGCTGTAACCAAGCGGCGGGCAGGGCATGCACCGGAAGGTTCAGGGGTGCCCGTGGGTACAGAGTATCACTGGTACATACTTGCACACCAGAATGTAAGAAAACTGAATGCGAATGATTATACCACCGCCTTAACAGGATTGAAATTTAAACTTGCTCATAAACGTGCTGATAAAGATAAATGGAGCGCAACAGCAAAAACACAACGCAAAAGGTTAGTAAAACTTTTACAAACCTTAATTGCTGAGCTTGAAAAAGAACCATTACCGCTTGACTTTGAATATAATGGCAAAACTTATAAAGGATCAGCCATTCCGATAACAGAAACCTGTAGGGAAGATACCTGTTACGAATTTGATGTGATGCTGAACGATCAGGAAATGGGTATCATAAAATGCGCAAAGAGCGGCTGGAAAATGGATCATGTGAAAGATCAAAAGCTGATCGATGCAATAGGAAATGAACTGTTTCTCTGGTATGAGTAAAATAATTTTATCTGATTGAAAATGAACATTTTTCATTTCATTTATTTAGTTAATTTCCGAGGAAGAAAACCACTATGAAATTTATCAGGATATTGAAACCTTACCTGATCACACTTTTAATCATCGCATTTTTAGTTAGTATAAAACTTTCGCTTCCCTCATTAAATACGCTCGTTCTTTCATTGGTGTTTTTTTTCGGGATCATTCTTGTAACGAGGTATTATGGTCTTGGTCCGGGGTTTCTGTTTCTTTTTGTATCCACGTTTATTTACCTGCAGTTTTTAATAAAGCCTGAAGTTGCTAAAGCTCTTTATACAACCGGTGGTATCATAAGGCTGCTGGCATTTTTTTTACAATTCGCTATCATCATTTTTATCACTCACCAGTTTTCAAGATTAAAGAAAAGGCAGACGGCTTCTGAAATAAGATTTAAAGCACTGATAGAAAAAAGTCATACTGCTGTTGTATTGTTGAATGAGCAGGCAAAGAAAATATATGTCAGCCCAACCATTCAGGCCTTACTCGGTTACACAGCAGAAGAGTTCATGAAAATAGAAGCGTTTGTTTTGCTGGAGCCTGAAGTACTAGAAGAGTACAACAACCAATTCCTTGAATTTAAAAACGACTACGGCAAGTCGATCACACTTACTCATAAATACAAACACAAAAACGGAAATTATATTTTTGTCGAAAGCACAATTACCAACCTGCTTAACCAAAAAGGCGTAAATGCGATCGTAATAAACTTCCGTGATCTTAATGAGCAGAAACAGGCGGAAGAACTTGCCCGCCGCAAAACTAAAAGCCTGGAGATTTTAAATGAAATTGGTATCTCCATTTCAGAACAACTCGATCTTCAGTCCATACTTCAAAAAGTAACGGATGCGACTACCAAACTTAG
>JAQBNK010000166.1 GCA_028288595.1 Chitinophagaceae bacterium | reverse complement strand
TTCACAGACGGGTCTCCACTAACCATAATTATATCTGCCAGTTTACCAGCTTGTATTCTTCCTAACCTGTTCAAATCAAATACATCAGCATTAACGGATGTTGCAGAGCGCAATACATCCAGGGGTTTCATGCCATATTCAACCATTAGTTCCATTTCTTTTGCATTATCTCCATGGGTAAACACGCCTACATCACCGCCCATACAAATGGTTACACCTGCACGAAGCGCATCTGCAAAACTTTTCTTTTTTGCAGTTACTCTCGCAGGTTCGAGGTCAATTCCTTTTTTCCATCCGCCATAAGAAAAAATAGATTCGCCTGCAGCAAGTGTGGGACAAAGCGCAATATTTTTTTCTTTCATCATCCTGAAAATTTCCGCATCGCCATCATCGCCATGTTCAATAGTTCTCACACCTGCTGCAATACTTCTTTTCATTCCTTCTTTTGTTGAAGAATGAACGACAACATGACGGCCACTGCTTTCTGAAACAGCTACTGCACGGCTTAGTTCTTCAACAGTAAATGTTGGCATCGCTTCATTGTTACGGCCCCAGCGGTAATCCGCATATATTTTTATTACATCAGCGCCCTTTGATATTTGTGTTCTCACTTCTTTCTCCAGTTCTTCAATGCCACCAACTTCTGCCGCGCCTTTAGGATATTCAACATCAGCCGATTCGGCTCTTGGCCCATAACTTCCTGTTGCAACGATAGCTCTTGTCGCTACCAGCATTCTCGGTCCCGGAATAACACCTTTCTCTATCGCACGTTTCAATCCAGCATCATCATACATTGCTCCTTCAGTTCCTAAATCTCTAACTGTTGTAAAGCCAGCCATTAAAGTATTGTATGCATGATTCACGGCACGGGCGGTTCTTTCGGCACGGCTTTCCTTCAGCACCTGGTCGTTCCAACTCACTTCGTTATAAGGATGAAGAAATAAATGCGAGTGCCCTTCTATTAATCCTGGTAATAATGTTGTTCCCGGCATCTCTATTTTTCTTGTCCCCGCAGGAGGATTTATTGTAGAAGATTCACCAGCCGCAATTATTTTATTTCCTGTAACAAGCACTTGCCAGTTGTTATGCATATTCTCACCATCAAACACCCGTGAGGGAACAAGCAGGTAAGAAGAATCTCTTTGCGAAAAAGAAAATAGTGCAACAAATAAACAGGCTATCAGTAAAGTAATTCTTTTCATGAAAAATATTTAAATCAGTGATGAGGGATGAATAATGAGTGATCAGTGATCCGTAACAGTAATGAGTAATCAGTAATGAGGAAGGAGTGCATGATATGCTTGTGCTGATAGCTCATCTCATTACTCATTGCTCATCCCTCATCAATACGTCACGAAGCTCTGGCTTTTTATCAAACATCGCTTTTGCAAATGAGCAGTAAGGGATGATCTTCATATGATGTTCACGGGCATATTCTACTCCCGCTTTAACCAGCAGCAAGCCTGCGCCTTTGCCTTTTAGTTCCGGCCCCACTTCAGTATGATCGATTGCCATAACATTGTCATCCTCTATTCTGTACACCATCTCTGCAACTTCCTTCCCGTCAATTTCTATAAAAAATTTACCATGATTTTCGTGTTGTTTACGTTGTATCTCCATTAAATAAAGCTAAATTTTTTTTTGATCTTTCATTTTACTGACGCATATTTGTAGTGTAATGAACAGTAACAACAATAATAAACAATGGTGGTGGCATTCAAACTCCTTCCGGGGCTTGTAATGGTATTACCAATACTTGTTATATAGTTAACAGCCTCGACTAAATGTTGAGGCTTTTTTTATTCATATACTATGAGAAAAATTCAGCTTAAGACCCATTCACGAAAAATGCTTTCAGATATCTACACACCCGTAGGTATTTACCTGCGTATCCGTGACCGCTTCAGGGATACCATCCTGCTGGAAAGCACAGATTATCATGCGGCTGAAAATAGCTACTCCTTCATCGGTATCAATGCAATAGGAGGTATCGAGATCAGTAATTTTAACTCTATCGAATTTAAATTACCCGGCCAGAAACCCCAGGCTGAAAATATTAAGTCCACCAGGGATGTGCCACAGACCCTATGGAACTTTATGCAGCTCATAGAAGTTGAACCAGAAGAAAATAAAGTGGTGAAAATGGCGCAGGGACTTTTTGGATATACAAGTTTCGATGCTGTTCAATTCTTTGATACTATAGAATTGAAATCTAAAGATCTTGAACCCGAAATTCCTTTGATCAGGTACAGGCTTTACCAGTATGTAATTATCATTAATCATTTTAAAGATGAAATGTATTTATGCGAGAACAGTGTAGCCGGAATGAAAACTGATATTGATCTTGTTGAATCCCTCATTAAAAGCAAAGATGTACCGGCCTACCCTTTTAAATCTGCTGGCGAAGAAACTTCTACCATGACAGATGATGACTATGTGGCCATGGTTAAAAAAGGAATTGAGAGTTCGTTTCGAGGTGATGTTTTCCAGATCGTTTTAAGCAGGCGTTTCAAAAAAAGTTTTACTGGGGATGAATTCAATGTTTACCGTGCATTGCGCAGCATCAATCCATCTCCTTATCTTTTTTATTTTGATTATGGTGATTATAAGCTGATGGGTTCCAGCCCTGAATCGCAGGTAATATCCAGGGATGGCACTGCGATCATTCATCCGATCGCAGGCACATTTAAAAGAACCGGGAACGAACTGAAGGATAAGGAACTGGCAGAAAAATTATTGCTCGATACAAAAGAAAATGCAGAACACGTAATGCTGGTTGATCTTGCCCGCAACGATCTTAGCCGTGTTTGTGATAACGTTAAAGTAACACACTACCGTCAGGTACAGTATTACTCGCATGTGATCCACCTGGTAAGTGAGGTACGAGGAAAAATAAAAGAAGGAACAAATCCTTTTCATTTACTCGCTGTAAGTTTTCCTGCGGGCACATTAAGCGGTGCACCGAAATTTAAAGCCATGGAGCTGATTGATCAGTATGAATTTTCTGCAAGAGGTTATTACGCCGGGTGTATCGGTTATATGGGTTTTGATGGGTCTTGCAACCAGGCCATCATGATCAGAACTTTTTTGAGTAAAAATAATTTCCTGCATTACCAGGCTGGTGCAGGTGTAGTAAGCGCAAGTGTTCCCGAGAATGAGCTTGCTGAAGTGCAGAATAAACTGAACGCATTAAAAACGGCCATTCAACTGGCCGAAAGCATATAATATGAAAGTGTTGGTGTTTGATAATTACGATTCATTTACTTATAACCTTGTTCATCTTGTTGAATACATCACCGGTGAAAAAGTTGATGTATTTCGTAACGATGAAATTGATCTTGAAAAAGTAAAAGATTATGATAAAATAATTTTATCTCCCGGTCCGGGTATTCCTTCAGAAGCAGGTTTGTTATTGGAATTAATAAAACAATATGCGGCTACTAAATCAATACTCGGCGTGTGTTTGGGACACCAGGCAATTGGGCAGGTTTTTGGCGGGACACTAATAAATCTTGATACAGTTTATCATGGAGTAGCAACCCCAGTGAGGATCGTGAATCTTGAATCGGCAAACGGGAATGATTCAGCATTCGCCATTCAGTATTCACGTGATAAAATTTTTAATGGTTTGCCTGAATCAATTGATGTTGGCCGTTACCACAGCTGGATACTCAGCAGGGAAAATTTTCCTGCGGTATTAGAGATTACCGCGGAAGATGAGAAAGGCTACATCATGGGTTTGCATCACAAAAACTATGATGTAACCGGTGTGCAGTTTCATCCCGAAAGCGTACTTACTCCCGATGGAGAAAAAATAATGAGAAACTGGCTTCTTCCCTAAATCCTTAAAATCCTCCCAAATTTCCGTTAAGATGAAAAAAATTTTACAATATTTATTCGAACATAAAACACTTAGCCGGCAACAGGCTAAGGAAATACTGGTGAGTATTTCCGGTGGAATGTATAATGAAACTGAAGTGGCTGCTTTTGTAACTGTTTTCTTAATGCGAAGTGTTACGATAGCAGAGCTGCAGGGATTCTGTGATGCATTAATGGAGCTCTGCATTAAGGTCGATTTGAAAGGATATAAATTAATGGATATTGTGGGTACGGGTGGTGATGGAAAAAATACTTTCAATATTTCCACACTGGCTTGTTTTATTGTTGCAGGAGCCGGGCAAAAAGTAGCGAAACACGGTAATTATGGCGCTTCATCAGTAAGTGGTGCTTCGAATGTAATGGAGCAGATGGGTTATAAATTCAAAACTGATAACACCAAACTGCAACAGGAAGTTGATGAAGCCGGAATATGTTTTTTACATGCACCTTTATTTCACCCGGCATTAAAAACAGTTGCGCCCATCAGGAAAAATTTAGGACTAAGAACATTTTTTAATATGCTTGGCCCTATGGTAAATCCTTCCCAGCCAGCGTTCCAGTTGGTGGGTGTATATAATCTTGAAATGGCGAGAATATATAATTACCTGTTACAGGAAAAAGGAAAGCCTTTTACGATTATTCATAGCCTGGATGGTTATGATGAAATTTCGCTCACCAACGATACAAAGGTCATTACTCAGCAAGGGGAAAAAGTACTCTCTCCTGAAACACTCGGAAAAAGAATGGTAATGCCCGAAGATATTTATGGAGGAAGTACAGTTGAAGAGGCTGCTGCTATTTTTAGAAAGATTTTAAAAGGCGACGGAAGTTTTGCGCAGAACGCTGTTGTACTCGCTAATGCTGCATTGGCTTTGAATTGCACCGGTAACTACGGGTCTTATGAAGATGCTTATCATGCAGCAGTGGATAGTCTTGAATCAGGTAAAGCTTTTAAATCTTTTACTAAACTTATCGAATTACAGGCATGAATATTTTAGAACAAATAGTTGGGCACAAACGAAATGAGGTGGCTTTAAATAAAAAGAAATTGAGCATTAATCAATTAGAAAAGCAGTCTTTATTTCATCGCCATGGATATTCACTGAAAGCAGGAATAAAAAACAAAAATAAAACAGGAATTATTGCAGAATTTAAAAGACAATCTCCTTCCAAAGGAGTAATTAATGATAAAGCAGATGTTGCTGAAGTAACAAAAGCATATACTGATCACGGCGCCTCGGGAGTTTCTGTTTTAACTGACGAAAACTTCTTTGGCGGTTCTTTTACAGACTTTGATATTGCGCGGCAAAATGAAGTGCCCTTGCTCCGCAAAGATTTTATGATAGATGAGTACCAGTTATTCGAAGCTAAGGCAATGGGCGCTGATGTTATTTTATTAATAGCAGCTTGTTTAACTGCTGCGGAAACTAAAGATTTGGCCCGGCTTGCTAAAAGTTTAAAGCTGGAAGTATTATTGGAGATACATGAAGAAAAAGAATTGAATAATGTGAATGAATATATAGACCTGGTAGGGGTTAATAACCGCAACCTTAAAACTTTTTCTGTAGACCTGGAGCAGTCTGTTACGCTGGCTGATAAATTAGGAAAGGATTTTTTAAAAATTGCGGAGAGTGGAATTAGTAGTCTTGATAATTTGTTCTATTTGAAACGGGCGGGTTTCGATGGTTTTTTAATTGGAGAAAATTTTATGAAACAGCCTGATCCTGCGATTGCCTTTGCCGATTTTGTTCATCAATTGAAAGCAAAACAAACATGAGAGTAAAAGTCTGCGGCATGACGAAACCTGAGCAGGTACAGGAACTGGATGACCTGGGTGTGGATTTCGCGGGGTTTATATTTTACCCCAGGTCCCCGAGGTATGTTTTCAAAAGCATTCCCTGCGAACAGATCAAAAAAATAAAAGGGAACATTAATAAGGTGGGCATTTTTGTAAATGCCCCGGTAGATGAAGTATTGAAATCGGTAGATGATTGCGGCTTACACATGGTACAGTTACACGGCGATGAGTCGCCCAAAACATGCGAAAAAATTGCTGAATATATTTCTGTTATTAAAGCATTCAGAATTGGCGAGAATGATAACATAGAATGGAAACTGAAAGATTATTATGACGCGGTAGACATGTTTATGTTCGATACGCTGCCACCTGTGATACAAACGGAAAAAGGTGCGGAGTCATATGGGGGCACAGGTAAAAAGTTTAACTGGCAGTTATTAGAAAAAGCGCAGATTAATAAGTTGTTCTTTTTAAGCGGAGGGATAAGCCCGGAAGATGCAGAAGCCGTAAAAGCTTTTGCAAAAGAACCGGTAGCAAAGAATATGTTCTCGATCGATATAAACAGCAGGTTTGAACAATATCCCGGTATAAAAGACATGGATAAGATCAAATTGTTTTTAAATGAGCTAAAAAAATGACACGTGAACCGTGAATCGTGAGACGTGAATGCATTGACGGTTTACGATTGACGATTCACGATTCTTCAATAGAATTACAAAAGATGGCAACACAATCATATCAAAAACCGGATGAACAGGGTTACTACGGAAAATTCGGGGGAGCATACATTCCCGAGATGCTGCATCGCAATGTAGAAGAATTGAAAAGCAGGTATCTTGAAATTATGTATGACACTGAATTTCAAAAACAATTCAGGCAATTACTGAAAGATTATGTAGGACGGCCCACGCCATTATATTTTGCTGATCGATTAAGCAAAAAACTTGGAAGTAATGTTTGGTTAAAGAGAGAGGATCTGTGTCATACCGGTGCTCATAAAATAAATAACACGATCGGCCAGATATTATTAGCACAGCGTCTCGGAAAAAAACGCATCATCGCAGAAACAGGAGCAGGGCAACATGGTGTGGCGACAGCGACCGTTTGCGCATTAAAAGGAATTGAGTGCATTGTTTATATGGGTTCAAAAGATATTGAACGCCAGGCTCCGAATGTTGCCCGTATGAAAATGCTTGGTGCAACGGTTATTCCTGCCACCAGCGGCAGCCAGACTTTAAAGGATGCGACCAATGAAGCGATCCGCGACTGGATCAACAATCCTGTAGACACGCATTATATTATTGGAAGTGTAGTGGGCCCGCATCCTTACCCTGATATGGTCGCACGTTTTCAAAGTGTGATAAGCGAAGAAATGAAATGGCAATTGAAAGAATCAACAGGGAAGGAATTACCTACGCATGTTGTTGCATGTGTTGGCGGCGGAAGTAATGCAGCGGGTGCTTTCTATCATTTTTTAGATGAATTATCAGTTCAGTTAGTCGCTGTTGAAGCCGCGGGTCATGGCGTAAATACGGGGATGTCTGCTGCTACAACTCAGCTGGGTACACCTGGTGTTTTACATGGCAGTAAAAGCCTGGTAATGCAAACAGCAGATGGCCAGGTGATAGAGCCACACAGCATTTCAGCTGGTTTGGATTATCCCGGTATCGGACCCATGCATGCGCATTTGTTTGACAGTGGGCGCGGTAAATTCTTACACGCCACCGATGATCAGTCACTGGAAGCCGCGTTTGAACTGGCAAGACTCGAAGGAATTATTCCTGCATTAGAATCCGCTCATGCGATCTATGTTTTGGATCAGCTCGGATTAAAAAAAGATGACCAGGTAATTGTTTGTTTAAGCGGCAGGGGAGATAAAGACCTTGCAACTTATATGAAAGCTATGGAGGAAAAGAAATAATATTTTGGAACGGGCATTTGTTTTTCATAGCATCGGCTGTTGTGTCACTCACTTGTACTGTTGTGCATGACCCGGCACTTAAAGTATTAGTAAAACTCAGAATATTTAAAAATGGGAAGAATAAAAGAACTTTTTATTAAAAAGCAAAACAATATTCTCAATGTTTATTGTACAGCGGGTTATCCAAAACTCGACAGCACACTGGAAGTGATGCAGGCATTACAAAATAATGGGGCTGACTTAATAGAGTTAGGAATGCCTTACAGCGACCCTTTAGCGGATGGCCCTGTGATCCAGGCCAGCGGTACGATAGCATTACAAAATGGAATGACTATCCAAAAATTATTTGAACAATTAAAAGATTTCAGGAAAGAAATTAATGTTCCGGTTATTTTAATGGGGTATATGAACCCAGTATTGCAATATGGCTTTGAAAGATTTTGTGCTGATGCATCTGCTGTTGGAATAGATGGTTTAATTCTCCCTGATCTTCCAATGTATGAATATGAAACAGAGTTTTCACCCATCATTAAAAAATATGATTTGGATTTTATCTTCCTCGTAACACCCGAAACTTCAGAACAAAGAATTAAAAAACTGGATGAATTAAGTGATGGATTTTTGTATGCAGTGTCTTCTTCATCAACCACCGGGAAAGATAAAAACCTCGATGATCAAAAAGTATATTTCGGCAGGTTAAAATCTTTAAATTTAAAAAACCCGGTTTTAGTAGGTTTCGGGATAAAAGACAAACAAACATTTGATAAAGCGTGTTCTTATACAAATGGTGCAATCATCGGAACCGCATATATAAAAGCCTTGGAACAAACAAATGATATAGAAAAAGCCACAAAAGAATTTTTGGCGACAGTTTTATAAAAGAGCGGAAGACGGGACTCGAACCCGCTACCCACAGCTTGGGAAGCTGTTACTCTACCAGGTGAGCTACTTCCGCTTTTAAAAGTTGAACAGAAAGATACAAATGAAATTAGTTATTATCAAATACAACGCAGGCAACATTCAATCGGTGCTTTTTGCATTGGAAAGATTAGGGATTGATGCGCTGGTAACAGATGATCATGAAGAAATAAAGCAGGCTGATAAAGTGCTTTTCCCCGGTGTAGGCGAAGCCAGCAGTGCGATGAAATATTTGCAAAATTTTCATCTTGACTGGCTCATTAAAGAGCTGAAACAACCCGTTTTAGGAATTTGCTTAGGTATGCAGTTGCTGTGTTCTCACAGCGAAGAAAATGATACAAAATGCATTGGCATTTTTGAAGAGCCGATAAAAAGGTTTGATGACACGCAAGGTTTAAAAATCCCTCAAATTGGATGGAACAATATTTACAACCTTCAACCCCCATTATTCAAAAATGTGAAAGAGAATAGTTACGTATATCTCGTACATAGTTATTATGCAAGCCTTGGGGAACATACGATTGCGACCGCCGATTATATAGAACCCTTTAGTGTTGCACTTCATAAAAATAATTTTTACGGCGTGCAATTTCACCCTGAAAAAAGTGCTGAAGCCGGAAGTATTGTGCTGAAAAATTTTATTGAACTATAACTAATGGATATCATACCTGCAATAGATATTATTGATGGAAAATGTGTAAGGCTTACGCAGGGCGATTATACACAGAAGACAATTTATAATGAAAACCCCTTAGAAGTTGCCAAACAATTCGAGGATGCAGGATTAAAAAGATTACACCTGGTCGATCTTGATGGTGCAAAAGCAGGTTCGGTTAAAAATTGGAAAGTCCTTGAATCAATTGCGGGTAATACTCAATTGGTAATTGATTTTGGAGGAGGTATAAAAAAAGAAGAAGATCTGAATATAGTGTTTAAAGCAGGTGCAAGTTTAGCTACCATTGGAAGCATGGCTGTGAAACAGGAAACTGTTTTTTGTGAATGGATAAAAAAATACGGCCCTGATAGATTTTTATTAGGGGCTGATGTAAAAGAAAATAAAATAACTATCAGCGGCTGGCTTGAAGATACAGCAACAGATGTTTTTGATTTCATTTCAAATTATGTTTCAAAAGGAATTTTGAATGTGTTTTGTACAGATGTTAGTAAAGACGGTTTATTGGAGGGGCCTTCATCCGATCTGTATAAAGAAATAATAAAAAAATTTCCTTCGCTTTATTTTATTGCCAGTGGCGGTGTTAGTTCGATGGATGATTTGATCCGGTTAGAAATGATAGGATGTAAAGGTGCGATAATAGGAAAGGCAATTTATGAGGGCCGCATTTCGCTTCAACAATTAACTGAATTTAATTCGGGCAAATAAAATGCTTACAAAAAGAATTATACCCTGCCTTGATATTAAAGACGGCCGAACCGTAAAGGGCGTCAATTTTGAAAGCTTGCGGGATGCTGGTGATCCCGTAGAACTAGGGGCATTATATGCAAAAGAAGGTGCGGATGAATTAGTTTTTCTTGATATCACGGCCACGAACGAAAAAAGAAAAACACTAAGTGAACTTGTTAAAAGGATCGCTGGTCATATCAACATTCCTTTTACGGTTGGTGGGGGAATCAGTAGTGTGCAGGATGTAAGTGTATTATTGAATAATGGTGCTGATAAAATTTCTGTCAACACAGCGGCTTTTAAAACGCCTGAACTTATTGACAGCCTGGCAAAAGAATTCGGGAGACAATGCGTAGTGCTCGCTATCGATACAAGAATGGAAGACGACGGGGAATGGTACGTGTATTTAAACGGGGGCCGGGTAAAAACGGAAACGAAATGTTTTGACTGGGCCAAAAGAGCTGTTGACCTGGGAGCGGGGGAAATTTTACTTACCTCTATGAATCATGATGGAACTAAAAAAGGCTTTGCATTAGACATTACAAAGAAGCTCGCCACAGAATTGCCTGTTCCTGTAATCGCTTCCGGCGGCGGCGGAACTATGGAACATTTCGCCGATGTTTACAATGATGCTAACGCAGATGCCGCCCTGGCTGCGAGTATCTTTCACTTTAAAGAGATCGCAATTCCCGACTTAAAACGATATTTGCAGTCGAGAGGCATAGTTGTGAGACTTTAATAATAAAAAGTAACACCTGGAAAATTCAAGAATGAAACACACCATTTTTTACTTTTTAATTTTGACTTTTGAATTAAAAAAATGAACATCGACTTTAAAAAATATTCAGACGGATTGGTCCCGGCAATTGTCCAGGACTATAATACCAGTAAAGTATTGATGCTTGGTTTTATGAATGATGAAGCGGTGAAAAAAACCGAATCCAGTGGAATGGTTACTTTTTTCAGTCGTACCAAAAAGAGGCTCTGGACAAAAGGTGAGGAAAGCGGTAATCATTTAATGCTTAAACAAATGATGCTCGATTGCGACCAGGATACTTTATTAATTAAGGCTCAGCCAACCGGTCCTGTCTGCCATACAGGTGCAGATACCTGCTTTACTGAAAAAAATCATAAAGACGATTTTCTCTTTTACCTGGAAGAAATCATAAATCTCCGTAAACAGGTTAGCCCTGATGAATCGTATGTTGCAAAACTATTCAGTAAGGGCATTAATAAGATTGCGCAAAAAGTTGGGGAGGAAGCCGTTGAATTAGTGATTGAGGCCAAGGACAATAATAATGAAGAATTATTTTTAAACGAGGCAGCCGATCTGCTTTTCCACTATTTGCTTTTGCTTAACGCCCGGGGAGCTAACTTGCAGCAGGTGATCAGCATTTTACAGCAACGCCATTCAAAATAAATTCTATGAAATTCAGTTTTTTTTCTTTTTTCTTTTTTCTAATCACAATCGTAAATGCGCAGAACGGATTTACGGTTACGGGAAACATGAAAGGTATAAAAGATAACAGCAAAGTTTTTTTAGTGTCCGTAGATGGTAATGATACATTGGCGAAAGGAACAGTGAAAAATGGTTCATTCAATCTTAAAGGGAAAACAGATATCGCTGATTCACATTTTTTAGTATTCACGGAGCCTGATACGAAATGGGTTGTATTCTCGGGAAATGAGAATGTAATAATTAATGGTGATGTATCTAAACCAGGTTCGGTACAGGTTACAGGCTCGGCATCGCACAGGGATTACGAGGAGTTTATGTACTATGTTAAACCTCTCAATGATTACGTAAACTATTTTAGGAACCAGTTGGGAATTGCTACACGCCAGTCTCAAAAAGATTCGCTGGGTATTATTTTAAACACTACTTATAATATTTACCAGCAAGCCGTTGATCAGTTTGTTGCAAGAAAGGGTTCTTCGCCCGTTAGTCCTTTATTGTTGCAGTTCTGGTATGAAACAGATCCAGATAAAGATGCTATACTACTTGAAAAAAGATTGTCTTTTCTAAATGGTGAGGCAACTAAAACCAAATATTTCCTGGCTCTTCAGCAACTGGTGGCGGCAGATAAACTTGGTTCTGTAGGAAGTACCGCTGTTGACTTTACGCAGAATGATCAGAATGGTAAACCGGTAAAACTTTCCCAGTTTAAAGGAAAATATGTACTGGTTGATTTTTGGGCCAGCTGGTGCGGCCCCTGCAGGTTAGAAAATCCTAACGTGGTTAAAGCTTACAATCAATACAAGGATAAAAATTTCACGATCCTGAGCGTCTCGCTTGACCAGGACAAATCAAACTGGTTGAAAGCAATTAATGATGATAAACTTAATTGGAACCATGTAAGCGATCTTCAGTACTGGAACAACGCAGTGGCCCGTACTTATAATATTCAATCCATCCCTCAGAACTTTCTTATAGATCCTAATGGTGTAATTATAGCTAAAAATTTACGGGGAGAAGACCTTGCGAAAAAACTAAAAGAACTTATAAAATAATTTGATTTCAAATAATAAAAAAGCCCTGATGAGTTGTCATCAGGGCTTTTTTATAAAGAGGTTTTTATATTCCTGTTCGTTAAATCCAACAGCAATTATTTTATCATCTTTCTCGATCACCGGTCTTTTAATTACACTTGTTTGTTGCTCCATTAATGGAAGGGCAGATTTGGCATTATTAACTAATGCTCTTTCTTTTTCTCCCAGGTTTTTCCATGTGGTACTTTTTGTGTTTACAAGAACGGACCAGTCTTTTTGTTTTAACCATGTTTGAAGTTTGGCTTTCCCAATTCCTTCTTTTTTATAATCATGAAACTGGTAGGGGATTCGATTGCTTTCAAACCAAGTTCTTACTTTCTTTATTGTATCGCAGTTTGGAATGCCGTAGATAATGAACATTATGAATTATGAGTTATGAATTATGAATGGAAGTGACAAGATATTAGTTTTGATCCGGTGATAATAGAGCATAATGAATAATGAGTAAGAACATTACTTCGAATACGCTCATTCATAATTCATCATTCATAATTCAAAATTTCACTCATCATTCATTAGTTTATATCCTGCCCGTTACCCAACTTCGTGATCGCACCCTCAACAAAAGTTTTATTTTGTGCATTGGGAGCGAGTGGCAGCGCCATTTTCGCATATTTCAATGCATTCGTATAATCTGCATTTGCAGAATATGCTCTTGTTAAACCCATTAATGTTGTAAACTGGTTTGGATTTTTATCATAATTCAGTTTAAAAATTTCCAGTGCTTCTCTATTTTTTTTCTGGTTTAGTAACTGCCTTCCGTACTGGTGTAACTGGATCATATCAGCAAGGGGTAAGGCTTTTTTCATTACTGCATCGGCTTCTGTACCCCGACCAAGTTTAGCAAGTATCTGCGCTTTTGTTGACCATGGCTGAAAAAGACGGGCGCCACCAAAAAGAGGACCTGTAGCAGTATCAGACCATAAAAGTGCTTCATTAAGATTTGTATTATTCTGAGCGGCCCATTGTGCAGCCTGGTCCCAGCTTTCCCACAGAAATCCCTTTTCAGTCCGCAACTCTCTTCTTAAGGATGCCAACTGGGTGCTAACAAGATCCACTTCCACTTTAAAGGGAATGCTTAGTTTCTCCCACATTAATTTAACCATGGTTGAATTTGGAGTCTGATCTGTAAACTCATACTTCAGCCATTCAACTGATTTATCCAACACCTGCGGTTTTACTTTTACCCTCAACGCATCCTCCTTATCGTTGTAAAAAAAACTTCCCCACGAGCTTGCATCTTTAGAAAAAATTAAAGTGCATTGGTCCTGGTTGTAGGCGACAAAAAATCCATACTTACCTGCAGGCAGGGGCTGACCTTCTATTTTTACATCCGTGGAAAATTCTATAGTTGTGTTTTCATTAGCGCCTGCACGCCATGGTGCAGATTTGCTGTTGCCAAATCCAAGATCATTAAATCCGGGCTCAACCAACTGTCCCCATATTTTTCCGTCACGTCCTTTTACCCCGGGCCTGCTATAAGCGATTGAGACATCTGTAATACCCACTCTTTCTCCAACCCAGGCTTTTTTATTTCCGCCATCAGGAGGAGTGGTTAATTGTGCATGAAGACTGCATGTATACATAAGCATGCAAAGCGCAAGTATTTTTTTCATATGCCAGTAGTTTAGTGTTTACAAATTAATCACTCTGGCCCGCTTCCCATAAAAATCACGGAAAATCCTTTTAATAAAAGGATGAGTGGTTACTGCAACTGCCTTTTATATAGCTGTATTGAATTTTCATAACCAAGATAAAGTGCATCAGATATAAGTGCATGACCAATAGAAACCTCATCCAGACGTGGTAAGTTTTGTTTGAGGTATTGAAGGTTTTGGAGATCAAGATCATGTCCTGCATTAACACCGAGGCCCAGTTCTATGGCTTTTGCAGCCGCAGAAACATAAGGGCGTATGGCCTGTATTTTATTTTGCAGATATTCTTTTGCATAGCCCTCCGTATACAGTTCGATTCTGTCAGTTCCTGTTTCAGCGGCCCCTTCAACCATTTCAATTATTGGGTCAACAAAAAGGCTCACCCTGATTCCTGCCCGTTTAAAAATCTCAATAATTTCACGCAGGTAATCCTTATGTTTGATCGTGTCCCATCCATGATCACTTGTCAGCTGGTCCAAGGCATCCGGAACAAGCGTTACCTGGTGAGGTTTTACTTCGAGTACCATGTCAACAAATTTTTGTTCACTGCAGTTCCCTTCGATATTAAATTCTGTGTTAATTATTTTATTAATTTCTCTCACGTCGTTATAGCGTATGTGTCTTTCATCAGGGCGGGGGTGTACGGTAATACCGTCGGCACCAAATCTTTGTGCATCGATTGCAGCTTTAACTACATCCGGGTTATTGCCTCCGCGACTGTTGCGAAGGGTGGCAAACTTGTTGATATTTACAGAAAGAGAGGTCGTGCTTTTCATAGCACAAATTTAAGAAAGGAAAAATTGTGAGTTATGGGAATGATTTTGAGACAAGGAGTGGTTCCGCTGGCATTGGTAACAAGCTGGTTGGTTATTATAGGGATCGCTATTGCCACCTTATTCAGAACGAATGAGGTGAGATCTGCTACCAAAATTTTCTGGGCGGCAGCAATTATAATGGCACCATTGGCTGGTGTATTGTTTTATATTATTGCGGGCCCCGCTACCAACAAGCAGTTATACAGGAACAACACCAGGTACAATGCATAAAAAAAACCGGCACCGGCCGGTTTTTTATTTTTATATTTTAACGAGTATTAATTTTTTCCACGTCTTCCCCAGCCATTTCCATTTCCACGATTATCATCATTGCTTTTTTCTACTTTACCATTATTCTGCGGAGGACTAACTGCAGGTACCTGCTGACGTTGTGGCTGTTCAAATCTCCTGCTTTCTCTTTGCTGCATCACTTCCTGTCTTTGCTGTGGTTGAACCTGTTGCTGAGGTTGTGCTTGCGGAGCAACACTTCTTTCATTTCCACCCCATCGTCCAGCTCTTGAATTATTAAGTTGTTCTGCATTTGCCTGCACCTGTGGTTGAGGAGCCGGTTGCTGCTGTTGCTGCGGAGCAACACTTCTTTCATTTCCACCCCATCGTCCAGCTCTTGAATTATTACGTTGTTCTGCATTTGCCTGCACCTGCGGTTGGGGAGCTGGTTGCTGCTGTTGCTGTGGTACAATATTTCGATCGCTGTTTCCACCCCATCGTCCAGCTCTTGAATTACGTTGCTCTGCATTTGCCTGCACCTGCGGTTGAGGCGCTGGTTGTTGCTGTTGCTGCGGAGTTATATTTCTATTACCCCAGTTTCTATCAGAACGTTCTGCTGCATTATTGTCCTGTGCCTGTGATTGCTGCGGAACAATATTCCTTTCTGCATTCTGGTTTTGTCGTGCAGAACGGTCGGTGTTTATATTTCTATCAACAGGTGAGTTGGAACGATCTGCTCTTTCAACCCTGTTATTGTTATTGTTTCTGTCTATGCTTGCACCGATACGATCCCTGTTATCTACCCGTCCATCCCGGTTATAATCTCCTGAACGGCTCGTAACATTCGGCCTGTAGATATTTATATTATTATTTCTAACCTCCGTTCTTCCCGGACGATCCAGCGCATTAATATGACGTGTCGCAATATTTGTGCGTGAATACCTTTCAACATCCCGCCTGTCGGGTCCTTCATAATAACGCGAGTTCCGGTCTGTACGAACTTTATTGATAATAGTAATGTTGTTATAGATATTCAGCCCCCGGCGATCACGGATAGCATAATCATTATATCTTCTTCCGTCTGCCATACATCCCCGCGGTAAAAATACCCAGCGATCCCATGGAGATCTTGCACGGCCCATTCCAATATTTATATTGATGTTGATACCGGAACCCAAAGGTGCCCAGCCATAATAGTCATCATATTCACCCCATTCAACCCAGCCTGGTCCCCAAT
>JAQBNK010000018.1 GCA_028288595.1 Chitinophagaceae bacterium | reverse complement strand
TTCGATTATGAAAAAGCGAAGTGGTATAATCACGAATGGATAAAAAGATCTGATTCAGCGAAACTACTTCCTTACATAAAACAGGTTTTGAATAGCGCTGGTATTTATGCTGAAGATGAAACGAGATTATCTAAAGTAATAGATCTTGTAAAAGAACGTTGTACATTATTAAATGATTTTGTTTCCCAATCCATTTTCTTTTTTCAAACGCCAGCTAATATTGATATTGATTCCGTTAAACCCAAATGGGATGATAAGAAAAATACTTTCTTTAATGAATTTAAAGAAGCATTAAACAAGTCGGAAAGCTGGACTGGCCCAGAGATTGAAAACATTTTTAAATCGCTGTCAGCAGACAAACAAATAAAAGCAGGAGAGTTAATGCTCCCATTCAGAATAATGCTTGTTGGTGGAAAATTTGGGCCAGGGGTATTTGACATTGCGGCGCTGATCGGTAAAGAAGAAACGATTACACGGATCAATAATTTCATTCGTCTTCTTGAATAATATTCAATCGGGCTGTAACATCCTGTTTTACGCTGCGTTATATTTCTTATCTAACGAGTCTTTTGTAGCTGCCAGATATGAAATATCTTTCTGATTAATAATGCAACCAAAACCCCTTTATGCACAGAACGCGGAACCTGTTGTATTTGCTGACTATTATTAAACTGGTTTTTCCTTTTCTCCTGCAGCATTCTTTTTATCAGCCACACCGCGACGAGTTTTTATATTTAGCCGAGGGACATCACCCGGCCTTTGGGTATATGGAAATTCCACCTTTGCTTTCGGTTTTAGCATGGCTAACGAATGCATTCGGCAGTGGTATGTTCTGGATTAAGATATGGCCGGCATTATTCGGAGCGATGACTTTTTTTCTTGTAGGGAAAATGATCCTTTCATTGGGTGGTCGCGGATTTGCATTAATAATGGGCTTCCTGCCATTTGTAGTAGACGGTTATATCCGTGTGTTCTTTTTATTTCAACCTAATTTCCTGGAAGTATTTTTTTGGACTGCGATCGCCTTTTGTTTATTTCAATTCATTCAAACCCAAAATAATAAATGGTTTTATTACATGGGTGTTTGCATTGGGCTGGGAATGATGAGCAAATATTCAGTTGCATTTTATACTGTTAGTTTATTGGCTGGATTATTATTTACAAGACATCGTTATGTGTTTGCAGAAAGGCATCTTTATTTAGGAGGTGCTATCGCATTGATAATTTTTTTACCCAACCTTGCCTGGCAGGCTTTACATCATTTTGCGGTGTTTAAACATATGAATGAATTGCAGGAAACGCAATTGAAATTCATCAAACCTTCGGATTTTATTATCAGCCAGTTTATGATGAATCTTCCTTGTGTATTCACCTGGGTAGCGGGTTTGTTGTTTTGTGCGTTTGGAAGGAAGGGTGGTGCTTATAGGGTTTTTGCTCTGGCATATCTGTTCGTTATTATCATCCTGGTTGTTTTACACGGTAAAGACTACTATGCATTAGGTGCTTATCCTGTGTTGTTTGCGTTTGGTGCCATTGCACTTGAACGAATAACATATCAGCGTAAAAAATTCCTGCGTTTTGTAATGCTTGCATTTTCGATCGGACTTGGATTATTGGTAATGCCTTTACTAATGCCCGTCGCCAAACCGGAACAACTTTCTGATTATTATCATAAAATAAAAGTGGATAAAAGCGCTGCTTTTAAATGGGAGGATCTGCAATATCATCCTTTGCCACAGGATTTCGCTGATATGATAGGATGGAAGGAACTGACTGAAAAAGCAGCGGCAGTATATGCACAAATTCCGGCTGCACAAAAAGACAGTACTCTGGTTTATTGCCGTGGATATTTTTCAGCAGGCGCATTAAATTATTATGGGAGAAAAATGGGATTGCCGGAAGTTTACAGCGATAATGCTTCGTTTTTATTATGGATGCCTTTAAAATATCATGTAAAAAATTTGATACTTGTTGGGCATCAAATACCGGATAGTACTGATAAAGTATTTACTATGTTTGAAAAAATGACAGTAAAAGATTCGATTGCTTATCCTTTATTCAGGGAAAATGGAATGAAAATCATTTTATATGAAAATGCCAAGCCAGGTATAAATGAAATGATCGAAGCAGGAATAAAAAGTAAAAAAGCGGAGTTTGGTTATTGATCAGCCTTTTTGTTCAATCAGTTTCATCAGTTCGGGTAAGTTATTTGTGCCGCACTCCTCAATCAGTAAAATGTCTTCGCTGTCTAATTTTAATAGCCCTGTAGTATTTGCTTTTACCTGTTCTTCTGTTCTTACGCCGGTAATTACAGTAGAGATAGGATCATAGCTTAAAATATAACTCAGCGCCAGTTGCGTTTTTGTACAATCATATTTTTCACACAACTGCCATATGTCTTGTAAAGCATTTTTACTTTTTATAATAATATCTTCTGTTAACCTATTATGGCGGTGATCATCCACTTCGAAGAAAGCGCCATCATCAAACTTACCAGTAAGTAAACCAAACTGCAACGGCATGCGGGCAATAATTCCATAACCCTTTTCTTTACATGATTTCAATAAAGGCAATGCTCTTTGGTTAATCAGGTTTAATACCAGTTGAAATCCGCTTCCTGAATTTTTCTCCAGTAAAAATTCGGCTTCGGGTAATGGATTGAAAGTATTTAGTGAAAGTCCCCAGTAACGTATTTTTCCTTCTTTTTGTAATTGTTCCATTGTTTCTATGCATTCACCTTGCTGTAAATGTTCAACCCTGGCGGAATGCAACTGGTAATAATCAATAACATCCCTTTGCAATCGCTTTAAACTTTCATTACAAGCATTGATGATATGTTGCTTTGAATAATCAGTAGTAAAACGGTTATCTCTTGCTACGTTACCAGCCTTTGTAGCAATAATCACATCTTTCCCTTTCAAAAATTTTCCAAGAAGTATTTCGCTATGCCCGAGTCCATAAATATCCGCAGTATCAAAAAAATTAATGCCTGCATCCAGCGCTTTAAATAATGCATTTGCGGATTGTGTATCATCTGCTTTTCCCCAGCCAATAGCAGTATTACCTATCATGGCGCCACCGCCAATAGCCCAGGCGCCAAAGCCAATCTCACTTACCTGTAATGAAGTATTTCCAAACTGTCTGTAATCCATATGATAAAAGGTATTT
>JAQBNK010000139.1 GCA_028288595.1 Chitinophagaceae bacterium | reverse complement strand
CCGGTGCAGGAAAATCGCGGTGCCACGGTTGTTCAACGGCTCCCGGATTAGGAACATCAAAACCAATCTCAACAATTTTATATTCCGGACCGAGCACTGTTTCGCATACAGCCTTTACCCATGGATGAGTAACCAGTTCAATGAAGCCGCGTATATCTTCGGGATGGATCTCAACATAATGACGTTTGGGTCCCCGGCCAATTGCTCCGCCTGGCCTTTGAAGAGCTTCTTCATATAATCTCAAAATATCTTCATGTAATTGCTGGACCCACTCGTTTGAAAAAGCGCTCTTCAATGCAATAATTCCGTCCCCATAAATTCCGCCCATGATCTGTGCTATATCATAACCAGGTTTTACTTCCGCAGCAATAGCAGTAGACGAAATGCCATTTCCGTTTTTCATAATGCGTTTCACGTTTTGCCGCAACGATAATGCCACAGGAAATAGAATTGCGGAAGTTAACGGCATGAAAGAAGGGATTGTTCAAATCCCTTCTTTCTGCGATACCTGATTTCTCAATTACTGCTACAAACCAAACTCCTCACTAAATTCACGTCTTTTCTTTACCTCATTATCTGCCTGAACTTTTCTTTTTGTTGTGCAATACCATGGATCACATAACATTTAACACCTTCCGTATCCATGGTCTGCAAATATTGTTTCAGAATTATAAATGGAAGATCGACGATAAATCGCTGAATCTTTTCTAAGATCGTTGGTTCTTGTTTCCGGCTTATTTCATAATAGTTGTTCATTTCAATACCCTCCCTTCAGTTTCGTCCTATGTATTTATTGTTTCTTTCTTACTATAATGACAACATCGTGCCAACTTGTAAATATGATCTCAAAAAAAATAAAAATTTAGTAAGTGGTTCATGGCCAGCAAGTTTAAGGGGAAACTTTATACCATAAGCAATTGCGAATTTTATCGACCTGGTATGAAAAGAGATTTTTACTCCCGAAGGTGCCCAAAGGAATAGGAGGATTCCTCATATAAGAACTCAAAAAAAAGCGACATTATTAAGGTCGCTTTTGTTTGATAGTAAAATCTTATGCTCGCATAACGCCAATCTTTCCGCCAGTCCAGCCGGGAAATAAAATCCCTTTATCATTAATTTTCAAATGTTTATCAGCTACCTCGCTGAATACCATTCTAAAATCTGTTGTCACTTTTAGATCACGTGCATCCTCCAGGTTTTCTATTGCAAGCGGCTGAAGATCACCGTGTACTATTCCACCATTTACATCATTGCCTAAAATAAAATTACAGGATGCTCTGCCGTGATCAGTTCCGCCCGTACCGTTTTGTTTCACTGTACGGCCAAATTCAGTCATTGTCATTACAGTAAGATCATCCTGGTAAGCATTCATATCATTCCAGAAGGCCACAATACTATTGCTGAGGTCGGCTGCATTACGGGCGAAAACACCTGTATCGCGGCCCTGGTTAAAATGTGTGTCCCATCCACCCGATTCAGCAAAAGCAACTTCAACACCCACATCCATTTTAATTAACTGCGCAATTTGTTTTAACGCGTTGCCAAGATCAGAATTTGGATAGATAGCATTGTTCTCCGGAACATAAGTTTTAGGACTAGCTTTCTGCAGCATCTTAACCGCATCAAAACTTTCTTTACCGGTTTCTTTCAGCAGGGAAGATGATGCCTGGTCGTACAAGTCCTCAAAACTTTTTGCGGCAACATTTGCAGACATCGGGTTGCCCTTCAGTTGAATTCCAAAATCATTGAGGTTACTGATAGCAATGGCGGGGTTGTCTCCATATAATGAACGCGGCAAAGAAGAAGTAAGACTTACTGCACGAAAAGGTGTTGCATCATGGCCCATTAATCCTACAGCCCTGTTCAGCCAGCCACTCGCTGTTCCTTTATTAAACGGCGTTCCCGATTCCATATAATCCTGCGCATCAAAATGGGAGCGGGTATTATTGGGCGAGCCGATTCCATGCACAATACCTAAACGTTTTTCTCTGAATAACGATTCAAATGCTTTGAATGAAGGATGCAAACCAAAGCGTCCATCAAGATCAATGAGTGAAGGGCCTGCATTATTTTTTGCAGCAGACATAAATAAAGTCGGCCTTGCGTTTTGTAAATACTGATCCGTGAAAGGTGTAACCGCCATTAAACCGTCCATGGCGCCGCGCTGAAAAATGCACACCATGATCTTCCTTTTTTTATAGGGCATTAACAGCTTACTGCTTCCGGCGGCCCTCGCCATAAAAGTGGGAACACCACCTACACCGATACCAAAAAGTGCTAAGCCACCTGCTTTTAGAAATGCTCTTCTTGAAGTAGACATCTGGATATTTTTAGTTATGATATTATTTACGTTGAAATTCTGGTGAACCGATAATAATTCCTACCACTTGTGCCAGCATATTTTTCTGTTCATTCACCATCGCGTTTTTTACGTTAGTTGGTTTTTTATTATCCTCCATTAAAGGATCGCTGGCATCTGTCATCATATTTTGCGCAGATGCTGGGGTTGCTTTACTTGCTGCCGCATTTATTTTTCCTTCGAGATCAGGGTCATTCAATAAAGGTTTCAATCTTTCGATTGTGCCGCTGAGATCACGTTCAGGAAGAATTAGTTTACTGTATATTATCAGCGCCTGTTCTGCGCTTTCCGGTTCGTGCCCTTTATTTAATGCCAGCAGGTTTATGCGAACGCCGGGAATACGGCCCGAAGCAAGCGCCAAACCAAAATTCATCCTGTTAAGTAATGATCCTGTATTGATCCAGTACTGGCCCCTGTCTGGAAACCCGGTAGGTGCCTGGTAGTAATACATTTTTTGTCCCATCCTGTTCAGCCAGGTAAATAACTGGTAAGGCTGATTAATTTCTGCATTCAAACTTCTCACTGCACTGATGGTTAATTCAAATGGAGATTTTGTTTTTTGCCGAAGCGATTCGTTGCTCCAGAATTCCGGCGAACTTGCCATTGTGATAAGCACCTGTTTAATATCGCCATTGGTTTTCAGGAAAGTGGCTGACATTTTATCGACCAAACTTTGCGGCGGAATGTCGCTCACAAAACGGGTGGCTAATTTTTTAGAAATAAATTTTGCAGTGGATTGATGATGTGCCAGCATCTTTAATAATTCAACACCTTCATCATAGCCATGGTTTGCCGGAAATGTTTTTCCTAACACCGTTTTTTCTCCGTTGTCATGCCGGTTCGCGGCAAAAAGAAAATCTCCTTCATGTACAAAGCCCTGTTGTTTCATTCTATCCTCACCAACACGCTCGATCATTTTTTTAACCTGTGCACCCTGGCCATAATCACTGATAGGATAAACCGTCCAGCCCGTGAGTACCCGTGCAGCCTGCGTTACATCAGATTGTGTATATCCGCCGTCTACGCCAAGCGTATGAAGTTCCATTACTTCTCTTGCGTAGTTTTCATTTAAACCCTGTGCCTTTTTCGCATTCTTTAATTTCGCAACTGCTTCTGCACCCATCTGCTGTTCCATTTGTGCAGCAACTCTTTTCTGCAGGCGCGGGTTTACAGGCATATTTGCATTTGTACCAGCGCTGGAAAAATTATCCAGGTATAATAACATAGCGGGTGACTTTGCTGTTGCGAGTAACAGGTCTTCGAAGTGTGCGTTCACATTTGGCCTGATCACATCCCTTTCATAAGCAGGAATAAATTCTGCACAATCATTTTTCGTTACCGATACATTAAAATGATTGAACCAGAAATCTGTTAAGAGTTCTCTTAACTGGTTGTTGGAATTAGCGGCTCTTAATATTTTTTGATTGATAAATTGGCGGTAAAGTTCCTGGACAGGCTTAAGGCCTTTTTGTTCCATATAAGCCTGGAGTTGCGCCCGGTATTCTTTCTTGTCTGCTTTATTCACCGAATCTTTATCAATAACTCCATCCTGCATTGCCATTCTTAAAACTTTGGCGATCCGGGGATAAGTATTCACTACCTGCTCGTTGCTAAGATTAATTGCGTCAAAACGATTAAGCAAACCGGCAAGAGAATCATCGGGGAGGTTGCCATCCAACTGCAGGGCAAACCATTTTTCAAGACCCATGTTTACCACCTTATCTACTTCGCCCGGCCTGGCACCATAAGTAAACCTGCTGAGCAAATGGGCCGCCGCCTGCTTTTCTGTAAGCCCGGCTTTTTGATAAGGAAAACTAAAATTTTCGGTGTGAGATGGCTGATAAATAAAAGAAGAAAAGAAAAAGCATCCGGTAAGGATCAGCGTCACGCTGCATATAAATTTAAAACCTTTCATATACGTGGATTGTTGAACGAATGAACGTGAGACTGTGAAAGTTATAGTGGGTTTAACAAGATTTAAACTTTTTATATTCTCCTTTTACGTAGAGTTATTCAGATTTATTTGTTCATTATTAATTATTCTAAGATCACGGACCCATTGCACAAATAAAAAGGCGGGCTTTTCCAAACCCGCCTAAAGCATTTTAAAAAATGAAATTATTCAACCAATATTTTTTTATTGTAGACAGTTTTCTGTGCGTTGCTGATAATGTTTACCATATAACTGCCCTTTATTTCGAGGGTTGCTTTTGTATTTATTTGTTCTGATTGTTTATTTGATGCGACCTGGATATTTTTCTGCATCATAAGCCTTCCCTGAAGATCGGTAAGCTGAAGTGTATAGTTTCCTTTTTCAAGGCCGTTGAAACTAATCGTAAACCGGTCGCCTTGTACCGGGTTGGGATAAATAGAAATGTGTTTGTTGTCGATAATTAAATCAGAGATTTTATTAATGGTCCTGTTTGTGGCGAGGTTCTCACCGGGAACCGGTAAAAAATTATTTGTAGCCAGATCGGCAGTATTTAATAATGGACCAGGGGCCTGGAAAGGAGTAGCAGTAAAAGTTTTCATATCAACCATAAAATATGGAAATGGAAGAGCAGCAGTTGAACCCGCACAACCTACAACAAGGTTGCCTTCTTCATCTACAGCTGCCCCGTTCGAACTAAACCCTGCAGGTAAACCTTTAATGGTACCCAGGTACGAGATTATTTTATTGTCAAGTGTGAGCTTATAAATATTATTATTAACGGTGATCACATACAAATCGCCTTTTGTATCTGCTACCATATCGCCGCCATAAGCACCGCATGAGCAGGTTTTACGATACCCGTTTATAGAATCTTTCGGGTTATCTGATACTGCCCCAAGATCAGTTATCGTAACCTTATCACCGGTAGTAAACTTTACAAGATGATTGCCGTCGTTTGAGAGTCCGTAACCATTTCCCGAAGGATCTATTACCAGTCGTGCTATTTGTGATGGAACATCTAGTTTTCCTTTAGACACACCAAAAGGAGCGTCATCGATATAAGTGAAACTTGGTTCGCCTGAATTAAGGTTGATAAACCGAAGCTGGTTAAGGCCAAGCGGTGTATAAAATAACCGGTTATGCTTTGCATCATATGCAGCCGCTCCGATATTCAAGGCGGTGGGATGCAAAACAGAATCTGCCTGTTTAAACTGTTCTTTAGATGTAAGAAAATGCCCTGTTGAACCCACAACTTTATATTCCTGGTTCTTTGTAAATAAGGGATGAATAACAGCACCCGAATGGAGGTTCACCAATTGAATTTCTGTGTAGTCAAATGATCCGGGAACCGGCGATGTTATGGCTAAAGCCTGGAACCTTGCTAACTTTTGCGCTGAAAGATTAAGGGCAACAGGCAATAAAAGAAGGAGGGGTAAAAATTTTTTCATGAGCGTCTTGATTATGTTTAAAGTTATGATTTTAAACTTTGAAATCATAATCGCGGTTACCCCATATTTAACCCCGGCAATTCGTGTAAAATTGTAAAATAAAATGCAGCCCCACTTTTGATGCGGCTGCATTTTGAAACCTTTAATCTCAATCAAAAGGTGAACTCACCTTTTATACATCTGTTGTTCTGCGTCCGAAGATCAGAGAAAGAACAAAGAGTATTACGAAGATCCAGAAAAGGATCTTAGCAATTGATGCTGCACCGGCTGCAATGCCGCCGAAGCCAAAGATCGCCGCTACAATTGCGATCACTAAGAATATCACTGTCCAGCGTAACATAGTTTCAAGTTTTAGTGAATAATTATTTTCAATAGACAGTAAATCAGAAAACGTGCCAGTTAACTGTTATTAAAATGATCTGCATTTTCAAACCACTCATAATCACCGGCTTCAACAAAAGTTTGTGTATACTATTTTAGCATTGTGCTTTAAAGAGTAATTGATAAAGTGCAATGGTCTTTAGTGCGTTAAAATATTCCCCAACTGTATTTACTATATTGTCCACAGTTGCATTTATAAACCGAATTAGTTAATTCTTATGGCTACAGAGGCATGCACGCCTGCTATGTGGAACTTACTGGCCTTTGAGAATAAACATGGCGACCCTGTCCACGTCTTTATCATAATGATGTCCGCCATCGATGATAAGTGCCTTATACGGCATTTTAATCCTTTTCAGATCAATCAGGTCTTCTTCCTTTCTTCCATAAAGCAGAAAAAGATTTTTGCCTGATATTTTATTCAGCTCATTTACTACATCAGAGCCAGACCCTTGTTTTCTTCCCAGCATTTGAGCAACATGAACCTCAAAATCAGTTGATGGTGAAGGGGACAATAACGCAATATTGCGGGTACTGCTTTGAAGAGATACGGGAAGCCGGGTATAAATAAAAGGGAGAATATCACCACCGAAAGAATACCCTGTTATCTGGACCTGTTGTTTATGCCAGGCATTTTTATAATGAATGATGGAAGCCGCAATATCTGCAGCAGCCTTGTCGGGGTTTTGCCTTGACCAGAAATATTTCAGGCTGTTAAAAAAAACAACAGAAACACCATTGTTATTGAAAGCCGCACAGAGATTTTTACTGAAATTATTTAAGCCACCATCACCAGAAATATAAAATATAAAACAGGACGAGGTATCATGTGCAGATTTAAATTCTATCACAGGCAGCCCGGGAGTAGTCTGCGCTTTTAATTCAGTGAAAGAAAAAAATATTAAAACAGGCAGGAGAATCTTTATCACAATCAATTTCACGGTTGCATTACTTTATTAAGGGCATTTGGTAATAATAACAGATCCAGGTCTGTTTCGTACACAAGATATTTATTCAGCCATTCCGTTGCGTATTTTTCTTTAAAATCCCGAAGGCCCTGGTAATGCCTGAAGCGTTTCAGTTTTTCATACGCAAACTTTACCATCTGTTCTGCAGGATTGGAAGGCTGTTCTATTCCAGACATCGGAACCAATCCGAAATTGAGATAACGATAGCGTTTCTCATTGGTATAACGGATCAGCTCGATCACGAGTGCATCCATACAGCCGCCCGGGGCATCTGTAGTTTTACGGATCATATCATAGGTGCATTCATCTTTTGCATAGTCGGGGATAATATTAAGAAAAGCAACGATCCTTTCATCGGGGTCAGACACTGTGATTACATCGTTTTCTCTTACTGCTTTCCTGTTAAACATACCCTGCGCAAAAACAACTTCTTCCATATCAAATTCCTTTAGCCATTCATCAGAAACCTGTTGAAGCGCCTGGGCAAGTACACCAGGAAGGGGAGCATAATGGCGCTCCACTTTATACCCTTTTTTAGAGAGGCTGTTTAATGCATTACGAAGCGATTTTTTATCCTTGCCTTCTAATGTGAATGTGGACACGTCCATCACAGCTTCCTGGCCGATAAGAATTTGTTTTTTTCTCTTACTGAAATAGCTAAGGCTTTCTTCATCAACCCTGTAGTATGCAGGCTTAAATGCTTTCTTCCTGCAAAATTTTTCAAATTCCTGTAGCAGAAAAGTTTTATTTTCTTCGGCACAAACCGGTTCTTCTAAAACGATTGCATACCCGGCTGCGATTCTATAGGCTATAAATCCATCGATCAAATCATGAAAAAATAAAAGTTTATCCGAAGCGACTTTAAAATAATCAAGCGGTGAGTCGCCATATTGTTCAAGATATAATTTGGCTTTATCGAGTTGACTTTCGTTGGTCTCTTCACGATAAATAGCAGGGCGGATGAGGCAGTAAAATAAAAATGCCCAGGAGCCGAAACTTAAAACACGCAAAAAGATCATGAATTCATGTCCGAAATTGGTAATAGGATGCAGATCATTAAGATCAATAAGAATAAAAGCTTCCGCGGCATAACGAAGAGATTGATAACGGGTAAAGTCCATTCCAAAATGTCTTACATCCAGGAAATAATAAGCAATGGACCCGAAAACAAGAACGGTAAAAGCAGTTGCTGCTGCAGTAAGAACGCCAATGTTTACAAATTTTGGATTACTCCTTAACCGGTATTGTCTTGAGGTTGATACAAGCACTACAGTTACGATAACCGCAATAATGGCTTCTTCATAATCCAATGCTTTAACGATATGAGCGAATATGGAAATAACGGATAGAATAAGCGCAAGCACCCATGCATTGCGTAGTCCTTTAAAAAGATAGTTGGCCGTAACGACAAGGGTAAGACCAACTAACAGCACCATCATATTCGTTGCCTGTATAGAAGCAAAGGGCAGGTATTCTTTTATAAGATGAAGACGTGTAATAATAGGCGGCGATAAAACGGAAAATATATTTACGACGCCTAATAAAAAGATCAGTAAAGGTGGAAGTAACCTGAAGAAAAGATGTTTTCCCTTGGCGATAAAAGCAAAGATGCCTGCGGCAAGAGGCAGCCAAAATTCAAATACCCGGAAAAGTAAAGTTATTTCAAGGGCTTGAAGCGATGAGTAGCCATACTGTTTAAGTAAAACGGTAAGCGATAATTCTACAGCGCCAAGTCCCCGCAGAAAAGGAGAAATGATTAAAAATAAAGTCGCAATAATATAACCTGCTGTTGCAGCTTCGAGCGAAGGGTTTGCGCCGGCGGCCATCATGGCAAGATATAAATGAGCGATGCCTGCAATTTCTATCAGCACAGAAAAACCTACGGCTTTCCAAAACTCAGAAGCTTTAAAAGGGAAAGAAAAAAAGCGATGAATTTTTTGTTCGGTCAATGGCCACCTGCGCATAACACGCTTAAAGAAAGGTGATTGATTTCTTGCTGCAGAGAACCCATAAACTAATATTACAAGCAGGGCTATGCTAACAAGCAAAACAGGTATGGCTGCATAACTCGCATGAGCAATAACAATGTAAGCCAGCACAGGAACCGCCACCATAACAACAGATAAAATGCCGATGAAGCCATATAGTACTGACCCCTGCTGAACCTGTTGTTTATTCATGTTCATCCGGCGGATGTTTGCAGGAACATAAGCAAGAGAACTTACTCCGCCTGCGGGAAGAAAAACAGATACGAGATTGCGTTTTAAAAATAATTCGGTGGCATGAGGCCAGGATAATTTACTGCTCACAGATTTTAAACAGAAAACATACATGCCCGCCTGGAAAAGAATATAAAAAAAGGTAACGATGATGGCAATGCTAACCCATTGTCCCTTTGCGTGCTGCATAGCGGGAAAAATAGCCCTCAGTTCCCGGCGCTCGTTATAAAAAAAGTATACAGCAAGTAAAATGAATAATACAGCAAAGATCTCTTTCCAGTGAAGTTTCTTAAGTATAGTTTTTACTTTTTGCCTGGAAAATTTCATGTTGCAAATCTCCGCTATTAGAGGCATTAAGCTGATAAAATTTCAATTAAAAGCGATGTATTAATTGCTCAGCGTTACATATTTTTCGCGAATAACTTCACCGATAGGTTTTTCCTCGACTTTACTTTTTAACCATGATATGATATCCAGGTAAGCAAATGCACGTCTTTCATACTTGTTCGCCTGCAGAGCCTGCAGTGAGTTCAGTAATTCCGAAAAATAAGCGGGCAGGTTTTCATCTTTAATAGAAAACGACTTGCGGATAAATTTAAAAATTTCATTTTCAACCATTCCAAGGTTTTCCATTTTACTCATGAAACGGTAAACTGATTTTACCAAATATTCAAGGAGATCAAAATTCTTCAGTTCATAAGGACAAATTACAAGTAGCAGGCGGGCATAACATTGAAGATCTGAACGGAGGTCCATTTTCCAATTAATGATCTTCATTAA
>JAQBNK010000106.1 GCA_028288595.1 Chitinophagaceae bacterium | reverse complement strand
GGAAAAATATATCTTGATTTTTTACAGAACCGCTCTATCCAAACGATCTGTACACCGTATTCAATAAGGCCAAAACCGGGGGCAACTGTTTCTGCGCCGCTTCATTGGGATGAAGTAAAAAAGGGATTATCACTTTCAAAATTCACTTTACTCAATATGCGGCAAAGAGTAAAGGAAACAGGAGACCTCTTCAAGCCAGTACTTGGTAAAGGCATTGATCTTGTTAAAACACTTCACAATCTCGAGTCACTCATTCAATAATTTTATCAATGAATATTTGCCAGCGACAATGCAACACCGCCAACAAAATATAACATCACTGATAATACCACAAAGAACATAACCGACATCACATTTTCTAAAATACTACTTCGCTCTTCCATAACTCACATTTTCTTTATCACTGCACATTAGTTCAAAAAAACATGCCAAACCTTTAACAGCAGTATTAATTTCAACTGGCGCAGGTTTTGCGAATTCATTATAAAGACCTTGTATGGATAAAAGAGATTTATTTGAAGGAGCAACTTCAACGAACGGCCGCAATTTTAACCAGGATGATGCTGCAAAACAAAGCAGCGATAATGATGTTGACCGTAAATCAGAACAAGCTAATGCGGAAGAAAAATCAGCAACAGATGAGGCTTATTTTAATAAAGAGAAGAAGAATCAGTAGTCAATGGTCATTAGACAATAAGTCAATAGTCAATAATCATTGGAAGTAACGACTATTGACTTATTGACAAAATGACTTAATTATTTACTTTAGAAACAACTGTTTTATGATGTCCTCTCTTATGTTTCACTTTTGTTCCTTTGTATTTCTTGTGCTTGCTAACGGTGTTATGCACTTTCTGAGGAATGGTAGAGGTTTTTTTCGCCTTATCCTTCCTTTCCTGCGCATTTATTGATACCGAAGCACCTAATGAACAGATAAGTAATAACAATAATAATTTTTTCATGTTGTTTATTTTCACCCAGTAATACAAATCTGGTGCCTGCCTGTCTAGACGCTTATGTTAAAGTCACGTAATGCATCGTTTAAGCTGGTCTTTAGGTCGGTTGATGGTTTGCGTTGCCCGATTATTAGCGCACAGCTTACAGAATATTCGCCTGCGGGAAATTTCTTTTTATACGAGCCGGGAATTACAACGCTACGGGCAGGTACACGACCCTTATATTCCACGGGTTCATTACCGCTAACGTCTATGATCTTTGTGGATTGAGTCAATACCACGTTGGCTCCCAGCACAGCTTCGGATTCTACAATAACTCCTTCAACAACGATGCAACGGCTTCCGACAAAGCAGCCATCTTCTATGATCACGGGGCTAGCCTGCAGTGGTTCCAGGACCCCGCCAATACCTACGCCACCGCTTAAATGCACCCCTTTTCCAATTTGTGCGCAACTGCCAACCGTCGCCCAGGTGTCTACCATTGTGCCCTCATCCACGTAGGCGCCTATGTTTACATAACTGGGCATCAGCACAACATTTCTTCCTAAAAATGCCCCATAACGGGCAACTGCGTGTGGCACCGCACGAACCCCCAGCTCTTTATAATTCTTCTTTAGTAACATCTTATCATAGAACTCGAAAGGGGCCAGGTCCCAGGTTTGCATTTGCTGTATCCCGAAATATAAAAGGATCGCTTGTTTTACCCACTCATTTACCTGCCAGCTTTTCTCTGAAGGTGAAGCAACTCTTAACCGGCCCTTGTCTACTTCCTCAATTACAGAGCGCACCCCGTCTGAATATTGATTGTCTTTTAATAATTCCCTGTTGTTCCAGGCGTCTTTTATTAATTGTTGCAGTTCCATTGCAGGTTTTTTTGCGAAGGTAAAGGCAGGAAAGGAACTTATTATAGCCGCGAAGATTTATTTTCTTATGATGAACGATTACTTGTACCAATCCCATACAATTACGTTCCATTCATCCATCGCATCAGGGTAAGTATGAATAGTTTTAAAACCCACTTTTTCATGTGCTCTTTGTGAACGGATATTACTTGTTGACACCTCGGTAATAAGCATATCAAAACGATTGCCGTAGATTTTTTTATGATGCTGATAAAGCATTTCGAAAACGCCACGGCCACGGTAGGCTTTATCAATGCAAACCTGGCCCATTAAATAATAATTATGCAAACTGAATTTTTTGTTTTGATACGATAATTCTTCAAGATGATCCAGCATGGTTTTAAGATCAGGATGAAATGCTCTTGATTCTTTAAGCGTTACCAAAGCATATCCAACAACTTTTTCTTCATCCTTAACAATAACACTGGGTGCCAGCCGGTGCATGTTATTTAAAAGTTCTTTTGAATAGAGCCATGTAACAAAACCCTGCTCATTTCTTTCTTCTACAGAAAGATTGGACTTTAAATTTTGCTGGTTAAGCTGGTAAATCTGTTCCAGCTCTTCTTCATTAGTAACAATAGTAGGTAAAAGCATAAAAGATTAATATGCAGCCTCCCGGCTTGCAATAATATTTTTTAGAAAAATATCGACGAGGTTCTGTACTGCTTTTAACGTGGTTTCGTCAGTAATTTTTCCATCATTCATTTTAGATCTTACAAAAGGTATATTTAACGCTGCGTCTTTCACATCCGCATTGATGGCCTGTAAGGTTAAAAGAAGAGAGGCATGTGCCTTATCAGCACCTGTTCCTGCACTGATCATCGCGACGGGTTTCCTGTCGAAACTTCCAAGACCAACGGCCCAGTCAATCGCATTTTTTAAAACCCCCGGTACACCAAAAGCATATTCTGGTGTACAGATAAGAACACCATCAGCTTCAGTCACCTGCTGATGAAAACGGTTTACTATAGCAGGAATTTCTGCAGCATCATTAAAATGGGGAAGATCTCCAAGTTCATTATAAATAAAATATTTACAGTGTGTCGGCATTAGTGATCCGATAAAATTTACGATACTCGTATTTGAGGAATTTATGCGGAGACTCCCGGAGATGGCTAGGATATTAATGATGTCTTTTTTAATAGGGTCTTTTTGCATGAACAACATTTATGCTGATGATCATTTGGGCTTTAATACGAAAATATTATAACCTGAATATGTCTTTACAAATTGATAATCTTTTTCAATTTTAGCGGTAACAAACTTTTTTATATCTGCATCAACAAGATTGTCCGATTGTTCTATTGGCATTACAATCATTGTTGTTTTAGTTTTTAATATATCATTAAAAAATTGCTTTTTTGCCAGGGTCGTTGATGTGTTATTAAAATAAATACTTGGCGATATTCTTTCTGAATAGGCCTGTACCTGGGCTCCGAAGCCCGTTATAAGAACATAATCTTTTTCTGTCGTGTTAGCCTTTATCCAATACCCTAATTGTTTTTTCGAAGACTCATCCAATCCATATGCTCCGGGAGTAAACAAAGATTTCGACACAAATAATTTCTTTAAGGCAATAAAAGGTTCCAGCAGTTTTGGAAAAAAGCATAAAGAGATGACGAGTGTAATTACTTTGGCTGGTATTTTATAGTTTTCTATTAAATGCGCAAAAACAATTGCGTTGATAATTGATAAGGCAGGTAACATATCCTTTAAGTGTTCGTAGGAAAATAATCCGATAATGCTTATTCCAATAAACTCAGACAACAGCCATAAGCCCAAAAAATTATTTTCTCTTTTTAAAAAAAGATAACCAGCCAGGGCGGGATAAAATAATACAAGTTCTGAATTGAAGAAAACTTCTACGAATCGCTGAGCCTTCCATAACAGGTTATGATTCGTTATACTACCGGGAACAAAGTTATCAGCGAATGAATAAATAAAGAAATCATGAAAGTTAATGCCCGAGAAAATGATAAAAAGTGTAAACCCGCCGATAGCGGCTATAAACCCCAGGTAAATATAAAGTGCAGACTTCGTCTTCAATTTGAAGGCGTAAAGGAGGATAACTAATGTTCCGAATAGCGCCGAATATCTGAACATCAGGGCTGAGCCCGAAAACAAGCCACTGTAAAAAAGATCTTTTTTATTCTTAGCTGTAAGAAATTTATAAATTGAAATAAGCGTAAATGTGACCTCATATGTTTCTGTGTGAGCAGTGTATTTATTTCCTGTTACATGCCAGAGTAACGACAAGCCATAAATAATAATTGATAGCATGGCGCTAACAGGCCCTGCTATCCGCATTGTGATTTTGTAGGCGTAATACAAACCAATAGATTGGCAAATGGTACCCACCAAACGGGGAAACCAAAAATTTACTCCAAATAGTTTGTCGGATATTCCAAAGATCAGAAATATCATTGGCGATTTATTATCAACCCCACCAGAGTATGGAACCATTCCATGGCGAAGCCAGTTTCGCCCTATATAATGCCACATACTTTCGGCATGAGAGAGCATAAATCCGTCAGAAAGGAGAGAAATGATTAATTGAAGAATTGTTAAAGCGATGATTAAGCGTATTGCAGTGACTTTCGGCCTTAGGAAAATGATGTTACCAAACATGTTTCTTGGATCAGTTTAGGGGAAATAAAGTAAAATATTTTCGATATCCGGGTCTTTATTAGTTAATAATAGTCATTTATTAATTAGCCTAATGATTCTTATTTTGTGCTTATGAATATTGGCTTCGAAGCAAAAAGAGCTTTTACTAATGGTACAGGATTAGGGCACTACAGCCGTACATTGATCAACTCTCTTGCAGAATTTTTTCCTTCCAATCAATACTTTCTTTTCACACCAAAAAAAACTAATCTGTTTACAATTTCGGGTTCTGAAAATATTCATACCATACTGCCACGATCTTTCTATGGAAAGTTATTTAAATCTGCGTGGAGAAGCAGTTGGGTGAAAAAAGATCTTAAAAAAAATAAGATCGATTTATATCATGGTCTCAGTCATGAGATTCCGATAAGAATGCGGTCAACCGGAATTCCTTCAGTAGTAACAATTCACGATCTTATTTTTGAACGCTATCCCGATCAGTATAATCCTGTTGATGTAAAAATTTACCGGTCAAAATTTCAATATGCCTGCAGGAATGCAGATCGTGTGATCGCTATCAGCCATCAAACTAAAAATGATATAGTTGAAATTTATGGGATCGATGAAAATAAGATAGATGTATGCTATCAAAGCTGCAATGATAGTTTCACCAAAGAGGTAAGCGTTGAGGAGAAACAACGGGTGAAAACCTTATATAATTTACCCGATCAGTATTTTTTATATGTTGGGTCAATCATTGAAAGAAAAAATCTCCTGAATATTTGTAAAGCACTTGCCATCTTAAAGGGTAAGTGTGATATACCGCTGGTAGTTATAGGCGACGGTGATACATACAAAAAACAGGTAAAAGAATTTATAAGGGCTAATCAACTTGATTCGCAAATTATCTTCCTTTCTGAAAGAGAACAGGTGCGCAGCTTGCCTTCTTTTAAATATGCCAAAGATTTTCCTGCCATTTATCAGCAAGCCACCGCTATGGTCTATCCTTCTGTTTTTGAAGGATTCGGTATTCCTGTCCTGGAAGCGCTTTGGAGTCGCATACCCGTTATTACAAGCAACGTGTCCTGCCTGCCCGAGACAGGAGGTGACGGGGTCTATTATGTAAATCCGTATAATCCTGAAGAAATTGCGACAGGTTTATGGCGGGTTGCTTATGAGGAAGAATTGCGCCCCGTTTTAATTGAAAAAGGGTGGAACCATGCGCAAAACTTTACCCGTTACAAGTCGGCACAAGCAGTAATGGATGTTTACCTCAAACTTTTGGGTTGATAAAAGGTCTGCATCTGCGCAGCATTATGCCGGCAGAACTATTTTATTATAACGTGGTATTGCAGATGTGAATTAAAATTTACATTTTCGGTGTGATTTTAATTGTTGATGTAGTGCTTTGGCACCATTCTTACGCATTTATCTGTTCATTATAAAAATTTATTTTATGGCAAGGGTTATCCTTGATGTGCCGTCGGAGAAAGTTCAGCCGTTCTTGCAAATGGTGGTGGAGCTGGGAATTGAAAAACATTCAGTCAGCGCTTTTGCCTTTCGCAGGAAAAGCAAACCATTACAGCATAAATCATTGTATCGTCTTCCACACCTTAGAAAAACGATCAATGGCTGGGAGTTCTTTAAAAACGAGCTTGAGTTTGAATAAACGCTGTTTTAACCAGCCGCCTTATCTTTGTCCCGATGCAAATTGAATGTTCGGATAAAGAGCTTTTTATATTCAAAAAGATTGCAAGGGCCGCTGCAGAATTACACTTACCCTGTTATTTAATCGGAGGTTTTGTGAGGGATAAAATTATTGGCAGACCTACAACGGATGCCGATATTGTTTGCCTCGGGGATGGAATTGAGCTGGCTCATAAGGTCGCCGCCCAATTTCAGCCACAGCCACCTGTGAGCTTTTTTAAAAATTTTGGTACCGCCCATATCCGCGCTGATGATAATTTTGAGATCGAATTCGTAGGTGCCAGGAAGGAAAGCTACAGCAGTGATAGCCGCAAACCCAGTGTGGTCCCCGGCAGTTTGGAAGATGATCAGAACCGCCGGGATTTCACCATTAACGCTTTGGCAATAAGCCTGAATACAGCAGATTACGGTAATCTGATTGATCCGTTTAACGGTTTGGCGGATATAGAAAAGAAAATCATTCAAACACCATTACCTCCGGGTGAAACTTTCAGCGATGATCCGTTACGGATGATGCGGGCCATCCGCTTCGCCTGCCAGTTAGACTTTACAATCGCCGAGGAAACTTTTGAAGCGATCATAGTAAATAAGGAAAGAATAAAGATCGTTTCCCAGGAAAGGATAACAGATGAACTGAATAAAATAATGGTCAGCAAAAAGCCCTCAATTGGCTGGGATCTTTTGTTCCGTGCGGGTTTACTTGAGTTGATTTTTCCGCAGATGATAGACCTCTATGGAGCTGAATTTAAAGAGGGGATCGGGCACAAGGATAATTTTTATCACACGCTGCAAGTTCTTGATAATGTTGCATCTGTTAGTGATGATCTGTGGTTAAGATGGGCAGCCTTGCTGCATGATATTGGTAAACCTGCGACTAAACGGTTCGAGGATAATCATGGGTGGACGTTTCATGGTCACGAAGCGGTAGGTGCCCGTATGGTGCCCAAAATATTTGCTAAGCTCAAGCTTCCTTTGAACGAAAGAATGCGTTTTGTACAAAAGCTGGTCGCATTACATTTGCGGCCCATCAGTCTTACCAAAGAGAATATCACCGATAGTGCACTTAGAAGATTATTGTTTGATGCGGGTAACGACCTGGAAGCCTTAATGATTTTATGTAATGCGGATATTACCAGCAAAAACAAAATGAAAGTGAAGCGTTATATGCAAAACTTTCAGTTGGTAAAAAAACGGGTTCAGGAGGTGGAGGACAACGATCGTATCCGTAACTGGCAACCACCTGTAACCGGCGAGATGATCATGCAGGTTTTTGGATTGCCCCCTGGGAGAAAAGTTGGCATTATTAAGGACTCAATACGAGAGGCAATACTGGATGGCATTATTCAGAATAATTATGAGGCTGCTTATGCATTTATGCTGGAAAAAGCCGCGGAGCTGGATCTTCACCCATTAAATACCAATTAAAAACAGAATTTCTATATTTATTGACTCGTAAATGGCATAAAGCAGAATGGTTTTTGCTGACAATAGAACGAATAAATTAATCCGATGGCTGTATTAAAGTTCAGAGCTTATTTTGAAGAAGACGATAGCGTTTACCGTGACCTTGTGATTAAACACACACAAAGTTTTAAGGACCTTCATCTTGCCATTCTCAAATCCTATGAGTTTGATAATAAACACCAGGCAACGTTTTATCGTAGCAACGATAGCTGGCAGCGAGGACGTGAGATCAGCCTTGAAAAATATGATAAGGACTACCAGGCAGAGCCGTTAATCATGGAGTCTACGACTATCGGCAGCGAAATAAGAATCCCCAACCAGAAGTTTGTATATGTTTATGATTTTGCTAAAAACTGGACTTTTTTAATTGAGTTGATCAGCGTTAGTAAAGATGAAAATAATAAAATTGATTACCCTTCAACAAGCCGCACCGAAGGATTGGGACCACAGCAATACGGCACCAGGAGTTTACTGGGAAGTAAGTTTGTAGAGATCGAAGAAAAATACGACCTCACAAAAGGAATAGAAGGTTTTGGAGAAGAGGGTGAGGCGGAAGCAACCGATCCCGGAGAAGAAAACCCGGGCGAGGAATTTGGGGCGGAAGAGGAAATCATTTAATCAACTCAAAATTCAAAAGTAAAAAGTCAAAAAATGAGCAACTGCAACTGCATGCTGTTTTGAATTTTGAATTATTCTCAGTTCATCATCAGCACATTCACACTACGCTGTAAGATATCAAAAGCCATTTCTGCCATCATATTTTCTCTGTCCAGTGTGGGATTTACCTCTGTAATCTCGAAGCAGCAGATCTTGCGGTTTTGCATAAACTTGCTGATCAGGTCTTGTGCTTCTCTTTCCTTCAATCCATTACAAACAGGTGTTCCTGTACCCTTGCAAATACTCGAATCCAGGCTGTCTACATCAAAACTTATATAGATATCGGTACAATCACTTAAATACCGGAGTACGGAACGAACAATATTTTCAGGGCCTTTTCTTCTTACCTGGCTGGTGGTGATCACTTTCATTCCATGTTTTTCAATCAGAAATTTTTCTTCTTTTTCATAATCACGTAAAGAGATCAGCACAATATCTTCACCCAAAACTTTTGGCGATATGTTCCCGATCTTTTTTAAATAGTCCCAATATTTTTTTGCTTCGGCATCTGGCTCATGAACGGCCGATTCTAAATTATCTTCATTGATGGCCGTCGCCAGCGGCATGCCATGCATATTACCTGATGGTGTAGTGTATGGTGTATGAAGATCAGCATGCGCATCGATCCAGATTATTCCCAGTTTACTTTTTGGTTTAGCCATTTTGATTCCCGCGATCGTTGCACCAGAAAGGCTATGATCACCGGTTAAAACAACCGGGAAAAAATCTTCTTTAATATTTTCACTTACTGTTTTACTTAACCTGTCGTACATCGTCGCAATGCCCTTTATTCTTTTAGCATAGGATGACTCGATCGGGTCGTACAAAAGCTGGTTTTCTGTAGGAACTTTTTCAGAAGGAAACTTGATAAAGAAATTGCTCATGAAATCAAGTGCCGCAATTTTTATTGCATCAATCCCAAGGCTTGCACCTCTTGTTCCCGCACCAATTTCTGATGCTACTTCAATTAATTTTATGTTCTTCATTCGGAAGAGTTAGGTTAATAATATCCGGGTAAAAGGAGAGAGTCAGTCCGGAATATAAAAGTTTACGGGCAGCAGGGAAGTGGCCGGGCAAACAATAAAATAATATGGCTTATAAAGAATCCGCATTCCCTGCAAAGATAAGAATTACTAACGAGTGTTAGCGGCAGGCATGTAGTACAGCAACGGGAAAGTGCGGGAATAATTCATTTAAAATGATCTTTTCTCTGGAAACAGTCTCGTTTGTAAGAAGGTTTCTCCAGTTGCCTTTGAATGGAAGGGTAATCTCATTCTTATTATTGCCTTTTTTATATTCACTGATGTGTAAGGGAAGAATAACTATAACAAATTCATTTCCGTCAGTTCTGCTAAAAGCCAGAAAGACAGGGTTAGTATTTTCGTCTGCTTCTGTTATAGGTGTGTAATCGCCCTTTAAAAAAAGTTCAGCATGATCCTTTCGAAATTGCAGCAGTTTATACGTTAGCCATAATTTTTGTATACCGGTAACTGCTTTTTGCTGAAGTGTTTTAAAGAATGATACAGGGTCAGCTTTTTCCAGCGATAATAATTCTTCCAGCAATTGCCGCCGGTTATTATAATCAACAGGCCTGCGGTTATCCGGATCAACATAGCTCAGATCCCATAATTCACAACCCTGGTAAGTATCCGGGATTCCAGGGGCCGTTAATTTGATCAAAGTTTGATTTAAAGAATATTGAATGGAAACGGGAAGTAAGGAATGAAGGAAACTTTTTAAACTTTCATTAAACGAACTATTCTCTTTTAAAATTTGATCTATAAAATGAAGGGATCCTTCTTCATAATCAGTATCGGTTTCTGTATAAGTGGTGTTCACTTTCGCTTCACGAAGTGCTTTAATAAAAAATTGTTTGGTTCTGTCTATAATAACCTGATCTGCGTTTAGCGATTCAGGATAAGCCGCTGTTATTGACTGGTACAAAAAATATTCATCATTATCATCCGGGGCCTTTTTAGCCCCCAGGGTTTTTTTCAAAATTTGATTTTCAGCTTTCCATTTTTTCACGAGTGTCATCCATTCGCCGGGCATTTCAGCAAGTGCATTCAGGCGCATCCTTGCATCTTCGCCACGTTTGGTATCATGGGTTGAAGTTGTATTGATAGAATAAGGATTGAATCGCTGACGCTCCTGCATTTTTTTATGAAATTCATCAAGAGGCATTCCTAAATCACAAGGGGCATCGCCCACTTCATTATGCGAGATAAGTGGATTGTAAATGTAAAATGTAGTATCCTCTACGCCTTTAGCGGCAAGGGGGCCGGTGAATTGCATTAATCTTTTTACAAAATATAAATGCTCCTCCGTTGCGTTCTCATTGCGAAATAATGAATGTATTAGCGAAAGTTCTTTTTCTAATTTCGGATTGATTTGCAATGCTTTTTTATAAGCGCTGTTTGCCATTTGTAAAGCTTCATTTTGTAATGGCAGACTTTCAGGATACACCCTGTATACCGGGAACGCAGCCATGAAACAACCGAGCGATTCCCGCAACATATCAGCAGAAATATTTTCGTCTGGAATAAGATGTTTTTCCCTGATCAGGTGAATGAGATTATCCCATTCTCCATTCATATAATTTTGAAGAAAGCTCAACTTCTTGTTATAAACAAGTGTTTCATAATCTTCATGGTGATTCGTAATATCCTTATAGAATGATTTTAGTTTTTCGCCGCCTTCTCTGCTGGTAAGTAATTGATTAGTATAAGAAAGAAATTCGTAACCGCTTGTTCCTTCAAGCTCCCAGTCCTTTGGTAGTTGTTCTTTCTGTTCCAGTATTTTCTCACAAATAATATAAATGTCGGGACCCACTTTTTTTCTTAACTGCAATACATAAGATTTAGGATCGAATAAGCCATCAATATGGTCAATTCTCAATCCCTGTATTAAACCTTCCTCACAAAGCTGGAAGATCAATTTGTGATAATCTTCAAAAATTTTCTCATCCTCCATTCTCAGGCAAATCAGATCATTCACCGTAAAAAAGCGCCGGTAATTAATCTCGTTATCGGTATGAAATCCGGAGGCAAGAACATAATACTGCTGTTCGTGCAGTTCCTTTAATTTAATTTTGTCCTGGTTGGCAGCATCTATTGAGTGTATTAATAATTGTTTTGCTGATGCATCCCTGTATAAATTACTAAACACCTTTTCTTTTGCAGCTTTCCATTCCGAAAAACCAGCGCCATTTGCATTTTTCAATTCTTCAACCTCATCCTTTAAAATACTATCCTTTAAAAAAATAATGATTGATTCGATCGATAAGGGATAGTGATTTTCATAATACTTAAAATAGATTCCTGTTTCATCTGCGTGTAAACTGATAACATTTCTTTGAAGGCATTCATCAAAAGATGCTTCAAAAAACGGTACGAGTAGTTTATCTTTTAGTGAGGGATTGAAATGCTCCCGGCTAATATCAAAATAATCTGCATATTCAGCATTACGACCTCTTTCCAGCACATCCCACAACCTGTAATTATCCTTATGGAAAGCCATATGGTTTGGTACAATATCCTGCAACCACGTCATACCCTTTTCTTTCAGCCGTGTGATTATCTTTTTAAATTCTTCGAGTGTACCTATTTCAGGATTTATCACATGCGGATCGCATACATCATATCCATGCATGCTTCCGGGAGAAGATTTAAAAATTGGGGATGCATAAATTGTTGTAATACCCAGATCATATAAATAGTCGATGATCTTTTCAAAATCCTTAAAGGTAAAAGCGTTATTAAATTGAATGCGATATGTGGAAACAGGCAACTGCATATTCATTATTTTAAATCAATCACCGCGGAAGAAAAAGCCGGGAGTTGAATTGACGTTTCCTTCACTTCAAAACCGTTGCCATCCCAATCTTTTGCGGCTGTATGGAATATGCAAACAAAGGGCCGGTCTATTTGATAATCTATATTTTCATCACCAAGGTTAAGTATAACTCTAACTTTATTATCACCTTTTTTACGCTCAAATTCAATCAACATCTTTCCTACCTGCAGGGGCAAAACCGCAGTATGATTTTTTAAATGCCCTGAAAAAGCAGGATGTTCTTTTCGCAGCCCGATCAATTTTTTATATAAAGAAAGCATCGTGGCGTTGGGCTCGCCATTTACCTCCCAGCTTAATGTTGAGTTTTGTAAGGTTGATTCTGAAAATGGATCGGGGACTTCGCCCTCTGTCTGGAAATAGGCGAACTCTTTCTTTCTGCCCTCTCGTACCATGTCTATTAACTGCGGATCGCCGTGATCGACGAAGTATTGAAAAGGTTTTTTTTCGCCATATTCTTCACCCATAAATATCAACGGAACAAATGGCGATAACAGGTATGCGGCTGCAACGAGTTTTATTTTTTCAAAATCTAATTGTGTTGTTAACCTATCACCCTTCATGCGGTTGCCGATATGATCATGGTTTTGCGCAAACGTTACAAACTGGCCGGGTTGTGCATAATTCGCTAAGGTGCCAAATCTTCTTTTGCGTGTAGGAGAGTATTCGCCTGTGTAAACATATCCGTGTTCATAGGCTTTATGAAGATGCCACAGTTCGCCAAAATCTTCATAGTAACCATTTTGTTCACCCGTTACCAAAGAATGCAGGGCATGATGAAACTCATCTATCCATTGTCCGTCTAATCCGTATCCGCCCCTGTCTGCCGGCGCTATGTAACGTGGGTTGTTTAAATCAAATTCAGCGATCAGTACTTTTTCTTTCCCCGTCTTTGCTTCGATCTCATCCTTCACCATTTTCAGCTCTTCTAAAAAATGAACGGCGCTGCAATCAACGATCGCATGAACGGCGTCCATTCTCAAACCATCAATATGAAAATCCTGCAGCCACATTCTTGCATTACCGATAAAATAATCTCTAACGCCATCACAATAAGCATCGTCGTAGTTAATGGCCTGGCCCCACGGCGTTTTATATTTGTCTGTGAAGTACGGGCCGTATTCACAAAAATAATTTCCTTCAGGTCCAAGGTGATTATATACTACATCCAGGATCACCGCCATCTCTTTTTGGTGAGCCGCATTAACCAGTTCCATTAACCCGTTTGCGCCCCCATAACTGTGTTGTACCGCATAGGGATATACGCCATCGTATCCCCAGTTGTGTTCTCCGGGGAATTGTGCAACGGGCATAATTTCAATTGTATTGATGCCGAGATCTTTTAGGTAATCCAGTCGGTTGATAACGCCTTTGAATGTTCTTTCATTTGTAAAACTGCCGACATGCAATTCATATATTATCATTTGCTCAAGCGGCAATCCTTCCCATGCCTGGTCAGCCCATTCAAATTGATAAATATTAAGTAGCTCAGAAGCTTTATGCACACCTTCAGGTTGCGAGAGTGAAGCAATGTCAGGTCTTTCATCTCCATCTAAAACATATAAATAACGGGCGCCCGGCTGAAGATCATGTATGGTGATGTGCCAGTAACCTTCGGCGTCCTGTTCAAGGTTATAAAACTTGTCGACTGGTGAAATGAAATGTAATTGCACCTTGTTTTTTAAAGGGGCCCACACGCTAAAAGAATAGCTCTTATCCTCGTTAAATGAATACCCATGTTTTTTCATGCATCACCAGAACAGAAAAATCTTTGCCAGATCAGCTAGTCGGGTAACAAAAAATATCTACAGTGCTTTTTTACGGTGAGGTGGATTTAAAAATGAAGCCCAATCATTTAGGTGTGGCGGTAGTTCCACACAGGCCGCATTTCATTGCAGCGACTGTTTTTAGTATTCAGTTCAAATAACTATCATGGTATTTCTTATTGAATAGAGCAACGATAATTTGCCGCTAAATTCAATATGAAAAAACTCATCCTCTTGTTTGCTGCTGTTTATTTTTGCACATCTCTTCATGCACAATTCTATAAATCGGTCTTACCTGATAAAAAATTCACTGAGCCATTTAGTTTAATTATTCAGTCGTTCAAAAAAAACTACCTCGAAGTTAAAGGTGAAAAACCGGAAGAGGATGGTATCTCGCATCATTGCACCGTAAAATTGCCGGGACAGATACGATCAGAATTGATCTTTTTTAATTGGCTGTACGATACTTCTGCTGCTTACCGAGCGCTGTTTTATGAAGGAGACGATTACCGGGAAGCCGTTAGGATATACCGTAATCTGTGTTATGATGTAAAAAAAATAATGAAGTGGACCGGTAGCAGCTATGCAGGATTTAAGGGACAGATTGAAGATCCATTTCTTAAGCAAAAGAGTACTACAACGCTTTTACATTTTGATCAGCCTGGGATATATAGACACTACTACGCACAAATCGATTTTATTTTTCTCGTTACAAAATTTACCGTCACGCTTAGCCTTATTTCAAAAAAGCAAGACGACTTACCATGAGTAAATTCTTGACTAAAGCAAAAAATATATAAGGAGGCATAATAGTAAAGTGAGCAATGCAACAAATAAAGGCTGCCAGTTTTTGATCGTATTCTTTCTTTTTGCTTTTGAAGTAAAATCTTCAACTACCTGTTTTAATTCAGAGGTTTTTAAATGCGGTAAGAGCAAGACCAATATCTTCTGCTGAAGAGAAAAATCGATGTAGCGCAATAAAGAAAAAAGCGAATCAAGCAGTCGCAGTAATGTTACAGGATCATCGTTCTCAATTGCGGCTAACTGGTCAAGATGCAGGTAAGCCAGTAAACGAAAAAAAATAGCATCCTTATTAACGCGGTAAGGATCTGCCTTGTGCAATTTCACTAACCATTTTTCAAATTCAATATTTAATTGTTCAGCATTGAATATGAAGGGTTGCTGATAGGCCGATGAAAATTTTTTCTCGTGATAGTTCCTCCTGAGTACGGGATTAGAAAGTATCTCATAAGCTTCTACTACCTGGCTGAAAAACAAAGCTGTAGCAGGGTTATTTGGATTTTTATCGGGATGGAATTCATGCGCCAGTTTCCTGAACGCTTTTTTGATCGTTTCAGGCGACGCATTCCTGGGAATTTTGAGTATTTCGTAATAGTCTTTCAAGTTTTTTTTATTAAACGAATTACATGAATTTTTAATAACGGCTTCTTAAAAATGGCCTTGCCCAGCCAGCGTAAAAATGCACATAAATTGATAATCCGTTCATTTGAGTTAATTCGTTTAACCCAATTTGTCACCACTTATTCACAGCCAATGCGGCCCGTTTAAAATTCTCCATCATTTCCCTTATGTTCGCACTTGTGATAAACGGTTGGGAACACAGCAGTTATTGACTTTCAATGAATATTCCTGTTTTCCTGGCCCGCATTAATTAGCGGCTATGAGATTAAAGCAATTAGAAATCAAAGGGTTCAAGAGTTTTGCTGATAAAACCATTGTCAATTTTGATGAGGGAATTACCGGGATTATCGGCCCCAACGGATGCGGGAAAAGTAACATTATCGATAGTATTCGCTGGGTGATAGGCGAACAAAAAATATCAGCTCTCCGAAGTGAAAACCTGGAGGCGCTCGTTTTTAACGGCAGCAAAACAAGAAGCGCCAGCGGGCTGGCAGAAGTAAGCCTCACTTTTGAAAATACCCGCAATCTTTTACCTACGGAATTCAGCACTGTAACCGTTACCCGCAGATTTTATAAATTTGGTGAAAGTGAATATCGGTTGAACGATGTTGTTTGCCGTTTGAAAGATATTCATAATCTATTCCTTGATACGGGTGTAAGCAACGACAGCTACGCAATCATTGAGTTAGGAATGGTGGATGATATTATCAAGGATAAAGATAACAGCCGCCGACGCATGCTGGAACAAGCTGCAGGGATCACTATTTACAAAACAAGAAAAAAAGAAGCGAAATTAAAACTCGATGCGACTGAGCAGGATCTGAACAGGATTGAAGATCTGCTGTTCGAGATAAATAACCAGTTAAAAAGTTTAGAGAACCAGGCAAAGAAGGCAGAGAAATATCTCGAGATAAAAAAAGATTATAAAGAAATATCTGTTGAACTCGCAAAAGCTGCACTGGAAGGGTTCAATATTACTTATAAAGAATTAACTGAAAAACAGGAATCAGAACACGATAAAAAAATTCAACTGGAAGCAGAAGTTGCTTCTGAAGAAGCAGCGATAGAAGAAGAAAAGCTGGGTTTTATTGAAAAGGAAAAAGCTTTGCAATTAATGCAGCATGAATTTAATAACAGGCTGCAGACACTTCGGTCAAAAGAAAACGAAAAAAATCTTGCTAACCAGAAGCTCCATTATCTGAAGGAAAAAGAAACGAATCTCAAAGATTTTTTACAAAAAGCAGAGGGACAGTTAAAGACAATTGGAGATTCAATCGAGTATACGCAGTTACAGGTTGAAGAAGAACAAACCCGTTTAGAAGAGCTGCAGGAAAGGGCAGAGACTGCTAAAAATGATGTAGAAGATAAGCGCAGAATATTTGACGAAAAACGCTCTGCAGTTGACTCATTAAGAGGTAAACACCAGCAAATACAACGCAGCCAGTTTGATGCTGAAAAAAGAGTGGCTGTGGCTGATACATCTATACAAAACCTTCAAAGGGCCCAGGCACAACTTACAGAAGAACAGCAAAACCGCGAACTGCAGTTACAGCAGATCAATAATGAACTGCAGGAAAAAGAAGAGCTGCTTGAAACAAAAAGAACAGACTTGCAGCAATTGCAGGAACATCACGAAAAAACCAAGGAGCAAATACTTGAAACACAATCCGAGGTTGAAGTTTTAAGAGCGCAACTGGCTGAAGAAAACAGGAAGCTTGATTCGAAAAGAAATGAGCATGACCTGTTAAAGAGCCTGATAGACTCTATGGAAGGATATCCTGAAAGCGTTAAGTTCCTCCATAAAAACCCCAACTGGAACCATACGGCCCCCATTCTTTCAGATATTATTTATGTGAAGGAAGAATATCGTACCGCTGTTGAGAATGTGTTGGAGCCTTATCTCAATTATTATGTCGTAAATAATCTGCACGAAGGTTTGCAGGCTGTTCATTTACTGGACGATAATAAAAAAGGTAAAGCCAATTTCTTTTTACTGGATAAGTTTAATGATTTTGAGAACGATGCTCATCAGCCGGACAATACGCTGAAGGCGATGGATGTTATTGAAGTTGATGCACAATACCGGAACCTGGCGAATTATCTTTTAGGCAATGTTTTTATTGCTGAAAATGAAACTGCGATTGCTAATAGTAATGGTGCAGTCGTTTTAGAAAAAACCGGCAAGTACGTAAAAGGAAAATATACTTTAAGCGGTGGCAGCATAGGATTGTTTGAAGGAAAAAAGATTGGTCGTGCAAAGAACCTGGAGAAATTACAGGAAGAAATTGCATCGCAGGAAGTAGTGGTTAATGCGCTTAAAACTGAAATTCAGCAAAAGCATAATGAAGTGGTTGCTTTTAATGAGCAATTGAAAGAGAATGTAATTCGCCAGACTGAAAATGAAATTAACCAGTTAACCAATCAGGTTTTTGCTGCTAAGAATAAAATTGAAAACTTGCAGGCTGCCCAGCAAAACGCTAAGCAGAGACTCGATGATATTGAGGGACGTTTGCAGGATGAACATGATTCTATTGCTTCAACAAGAGAATCCCTGCACGAATTAAATGAGCAGCTGCAACAGGCAACTAACGAAATGCGTAATCTTGAACAGGATTACCAGGTAGCAGAACAGGAATATAATTTTGCTCTCGCTCAATTCAACGAAAGCAACCTGCAGTTAACCCGCCAGCAAAGTAAGATCACAGCTTTAAAGCAAGAGCTTGCATTTAAAGAAAACCAGTTGAATGATCTGCATCAGCAAATTCAATTAAATACAACGCAGTTGTCTGATGTTTCTTCAAACATTATTGAAAGTGAAGAGGCGCTGAAAATTGCTGAAGAAGAATTGCTTGAAATGATGCGCAATAAAGATGCAGAAGAGAAAAAATTAAATGAGGCGGACCAGGCTTATTATAACCTTCGAAGTATTTTGCAGGAAAAAGAAAGTGCCCTGAGACTGAAAGTGAAGAGCAAAGAGATGATCGATCAGTTATTGAATGAAATGAAGGATAAAGTAAATGAATTGAGGCTGCAACTGGCGGGCATGAAAGAAAGATTAAGTGTAGAATTTAAAGTTAACCTTGACGAAATACTTGACCAGGCACGAACAACCGAAACCTCACTCGAAGAATTACAGGCCACCGCAGAAAGAATGAAAAAGCGCCTGGAAAATATGGGTGAAATAAATCCAACGGCGATAGAGGCATTTACTGAAATGAAAAAGCGTTACGAGTTTATTCTTGAACAAAAGAATGACCTGGTAAGTGCAAAAGAAAGTTTATTACAAACTATACAGGAGGTAGAAGCAACCGCTAACCAACAGTTCCTCGATACATTTAACAAGGTAAGAGAAAATTTTCAGCGTGTTTTTAAAGCCTTGTTTACGGAAGAAGATACGGCTGATATGGTACTGGAAAATCCTGAAAACCTGGCTGAGACAGGAATTGACATCATCGCCAAGCCAAAAGGAAAGAAGCCGTCTTCTATTTCGCAATTAAGTGGCGGTGAGAAAACGTTGACCGCGACTGCATTACTATTTTCAATTTACCTCATCAAACCAGCTCCCTTCTGTATCCTTGATGAAGTTGATGCGCCACTGGATGATGCCAACGTAGGTAAGTTTACCAATATGATCAAACAGTTCAGCGAAAACTCACAATTTATAATTGTAACGCATAATAAAATGACGATGGGTGCTGTAGATGTTATTTATGGTGTAACGATGCAGGAACCGGGTGTTAGCAAGCTGGTACCTGTTGATTTTCGAAGTTTGAATTAGGACCTTGATTTGGGAGGATTA
>JAQBNK010000075.1 GCA_028288595.1 Chitinophagaceae bacterium | reverse complement strand
TTCCTGTAAACGCTGTACACAGAAGCTACTTTTTTCCATAACAACATGTGATCTTACAGTTACATCAGGATTTAATACCATTCTTGGCAGATCGTCATTCATCATCATAGTAGCATCTGAAATAATTCCTCTCTGGTTATCAGGGAAACTATCGGCGCCGGTATAATCAGCCCAATTAAATCTTCTTACCTTATATGGGCAGTTGTTAGCACAATATCTTGTACCAATGCAACGGTTATAAGCCATTTGATTTAATCCCTCGCTGCTATGATTAGTGGCAGATACGGGACAAACATTTTCGCATGGGGCATTATCGCAATGCTGACAAAGCATAGGCTGAAAGATCACTTCTGGATTTTCTGCATCTCCGGAAAAATACCGGTCGATACGAAGCCAGTGCATATCATGAAATCTCGCCACTTCATTTTTACCAACAACCGGGATATTATTTTCTGCATGGCATGCTACAACACAGGCGCTGCAACCGGTACAGGTATTTAAGTCAATGCTCATTCCCCACTTAATTCCCGGCTTGTCAAAGTAAGGGTAGATGGTAGCATCTTTTACATAATCATTTCCGAACCCTTTCAATTCTTCTTCCTCTTCCTTACCAAGCTCTTTTGGATTTTCTATAAATTTTGAAAGGGATGTTTCTCTTATAACAGGTCTTCCTTCTGTAACATTATGCACCTGCGATTGGGCGATTGGATAAGTGTCGCCTGTTTTTTCTATTGTTGCATTTACTGCATAATAATCAACAGTTGCTCCATTAAAGGTTGCAAGGGGATACACATTTACACCGGCGCCCATTGCAGCTTTACCAATATAATCCCCTGTTTTATTCTTATCACTGCTTTGTCTTCCATATCCCACAGCGAGCGCAATCACATTAGGGTGTGTGCCCGGAATTATTAAAACAGGAAGGGAAATATTTTTTCCGTTTACAGTAATTTTTATAACAGGTTTTTCGGGATGTACTTCATATTTATCAGTATCGTTCCTGTTGAAAATATCAATGTTGAACAATGATTTCCCCATGGAAGGAGAGATGATCGCATAATTATCCCAGGTTGCTTTTGTAATTGGATCGGGAAGCTCCTGAAGCCATGGATTATTTGCATGATTGCCTGTACCTAAAGAAATTTTTTGGTACAGTACCACTTCGGTTCCTCCGCCTTTTATCGCAGCAATATTTGAAGATGCGTCAGCAACGTTTCCACTGAAAGATCCGCCGGACATAGCAATAGAGGTTGTAACTGCTTTTACAATTCCTGTTGAATCAGATGCTGATGTTGTATTTGCAGAAGCAGGGTGAATAACGCCATCCTGTAATGCTATATTAAAATTATCTGTTCCGCCTACTTTTGCGGTCCAGTAATTTTTAAAATAAGTTTGATAATCAGTTCCTGCCTGTGCCGGCTTATTATTTACTGTAGCTGTTGAATCACTTCCGACAACTGATGATGATGAGCCTGTCCATTTTAATAATGAATCCTCAAATTGTCTTGTTTTAAATAAAGGATGAATAAGTGGTTGCTGTAAACTTATAAGCCCGGTCTGCGGTTCTGCATCACCCCAGCTTTCCAGCCAATGGTGAGATGGAAGTATGTATTTACACAGTTCTGTTGTTTCATCCATCTTTTCGTTGAATGAAATGGTTACAGGGCATTTTTTTAAACCTGCTATAAATTTATCAGGAGCAAAATAATTGTAGGCTGGGTTTGGACCGTAAATTAACAATGCACCAATGTTGCCTGCGTTCAAATCATTTACCAGTGTAGCAAAATCCGCATCTACACCCTGGCGATAATTTGATATAGATGACCAATCAATTGTTTTACCGCCAGCTCCTATGGCTTCATTAATTGCATTTACAATTATCTGAACATTGGGGTCATTGCTCCCGGAAACAACTAAGGCTGCGCCTTTATTTGCCATTAATGCAGCAGCAGCTTTTTTCACACCTTCTGCCGCATTGCCGGTTAAATTTGAAGTAACACTACCACCTATGGCTGCTAATAATGCTAATGCAACTGCACCTGTTTCAGATGGTTTATGCATATATCTTTCATCAGCATTGGCACCCGTTAAGCTCATATAGCTTTCAAACTGAAAGTGCCTGCTCATCTCCGGCTTCTCTGCATTTATTCTCCTGTTTTGAGCATATTGTTTTGAAAAAACAACAGGACTTAACCATGTTCCTAAAAAATCGGCACCAAGGCTTACTATTACTTTTGCATTTTCAAAATGATAAGAAGGCAGTGCTTTTTTTCCGTAAGAAGATTCATTAGCCTGTAACATTCCGCTATATGAAACACCATCGTATTGTATATGTTTACTACCAGGATGTTTTACTAAAAATTCTGTAATTATTTGTTTTGTTGTAGGAGAAGTTAGTGATGAAGTTAGCAGCACTAAAGGTTTTCCTGCGTTTGCAGCCAGATCATCTGCAATCATTTTATCTATTACCTCAAAGGTTGCTTCCTTACCTTTTGCCATAGGATAACGGAGACGTGATGTATCATACAGGTCCAGTACTGAAGCCTGAACCTGTGCAGATGTTCCTCCATTTGTTAATGGCGAAAGTGTATTGCCTTCAATTTTTATTGGACGACCTTCTCTTTGCTTAACTACTACAGGTATTACATCGCCATCACTTACATAAGTGGAAGCGTAATAATTTGAAATCCCGGGGATAATATCATCTCTTTTATTTAAGAAAGGAATTGCCTTACGAACCGGTACTTCGCAACTTGCTGCCAATGCAGCTGCAGCCGTACTAAATCCAATATATTTCAAGAAATCCCGGCGGGGAGTTTTAGCATCAAGTATTTCATTAACATCTTCTAATGGAAGCAACTCTTCGCTAAACTCATTCTCCAGTGACTTTTTAAATTCATCTGATTTGTTCAACTCTCCAAAACTTTGCCAGTACTTTTTTTGATCCATTATTTTGATTTGACAAATTTATTATTCAATATTCCTCTTAATAGTGGCACTTCTGACACTCTGTTCCACCTATCTTTTCTACTGTTACACTGTCGTATTTTTTATTTTTTATATCCTCATGAAACTTTTCATAAATACTATAAAACTTATTTCCATTTCCTTTATCGTCATTAAATTGAACGTGTGTTGTTCTGTGGCAATTGATACACCAACCCATACTAAGCTCAGCAAACTGTGCTACTTCAGGCATTTCCTGGATGTTGCCATGGCATGTCTGGCATTTTTGCTGGCCAACCTTAACATGTTGTGCGTGATTAAAATAAACATGGTCAGGAAGATTATGAATTTTTATCCATTCGATTGGCTTTCCTGGTTTGTCGTATTTTTTAAGGTCAGGATTCCAGCCTGCATATTCATACAACTTTTGTATTTCCGCAGTTCCATTCACTGATGAGCCATCTTCTCTTGTGATTGGGTCTCCGCCATATTCTTTAATGGCCATATGGCAGTTCATACAAATATTTACTGAAGGAATATTAGCATGCTTACTATCCTGGGCGCCGCCATGGCAATATAAACAGCTTATCTGGTTGGTACCTGCATGTACTTTA
>JAQBNK010000025.1 GCA_028288595.1 Chitinophagaceae bacterium | reverse complement strand
TGCAAATAAAGGTTCCGTTGCTGCTCGAGATCGATGGTGTCGCTGGCGAAGAGCCTGTCGTAATCGGAATACTATTACTGCTGGGAGACGTACCACAGGTATTCATTTCATAAGCGAAATAATTTCCCTGTCCACTTACTGTAATACTGTTTCCGGTAGCACCCGTGTTCCAGTGAATGGTGCCACCACCCGATACAGTTGTACTCAAAGTTGTTGCTGCACCGTTGCATAAAAGATTACCATTGCTTGATTGAACCGAAGGTGATGGCGGTGTGGAATTAGTAGCTAAAGAAATGGCGTTACTGTTAATCGAAGTCCCGCATCCGTTTGTTTCAGTCGCGTAATAATTTCCTGCGGCGCTCACTGAAATTGAATTACCCGTAGCTCCCGTATTCCAGTTAATCACACCTCCTGCAGTGGGAGTTGTACTCAAAGTAGTAGAAGCACCGTTACATGATATATTTCCATTACTGCTTGATATAATGGGTGCAGAAGGTGTACTAGTGACCGAGATAGTAACAGCATTACTTGAACCGCTAATGCCGCAATGATTTTCTTCATAAGCATAGTATGTTCCTGTAGTCGAAACGTTAATGTTGTTGCCAGTTGCACCATTGTTCCAGTGTATCACACCGCCTGCTGTAGGTGTTGCTGTCAGCGTAGTTGAAGCACCGTTACATAATATCGTTCCATTGCTGCTTGAAACAGTTGGCGCCGAAGGCGGTTGCCCTGCGGATATCACCACAGGATCTGTTGTTACATTTTGACACGCGTCATAAATATAAGCGCTGTAAGTTCCGGGCGCTGTGGTAGTAACCGTTGACCCGCTTCCATACACGCTGCCATCTTTATACCACAGGTAATTATAAGTAAATGATAAATCAGGATTTGTTGAAAGTGTAGCGATATCCGAACCGCAAAGCGTAGTAGTCGATGCACTAACAGCGGGCTTGGATAAAGGAGGGTTAGGATTTAATATTGGGTTATCAAAAGCAACCTTACTCGATATTACTGTAGTACTTCCCTGCTGGTCTATGGCTTCGACAGCTACATAAAACTGGACGCCGGTGCTCGTAGGAAATGCATACCAGGGCAGGTCGAAAGACATCACGAATGTGCCGCCATTATTCGGTGAACCAGGGCTATAAGTATTAGACACTACCTGGCCGCCGCTGATCTGGTTACCATCAAAGTAAACAGGACTCTGGTTGGAGTAACTGTGAGAAGTTACGACGAAACTTGAAGAGGTGCTGATGCTATAAGTACCTATTTGTTGCTGGCTTCCGTTTAAATAATAAAAATGGAAAATCATCCCGACAAAATGATAACCGTTACCGGCACCACTTGCTGCAGTGACACTGCCTGTTACTTTTATAGTCGATGACTGCGAGCAAAACTGGGTGCGGTCAAGGGAAAGGGAAAGACCGGAGTACTGGCTGAATCCCATTTTAAATAATAACAGCAGCACGAGCGTAAATAAAATTATTTTTTTCATGGCGCTGTTTTAATAATGAGGAAATTGGTAACGCAGCCCAAGACCGAATGCAAATCGTGTCAGTCCAAGTGCTTTATTGAAAAGCAGTTTTTGCTGCACAAATAAATTGAGCGAGAAAGTTTCGGTCATGATCCAGTTTCCGGAGAGTTCGGCGAGGACACCATAGTTCAGTCTTGTGCTTGCTTTCCAGTTCTTATAGATCCACGGCTCCAGTTCTGTTTGAACGCTGACACCAAATGCCGCACGGGCAGAAAACTCTTGTTCGTCGTTCAGGGAAGTTTGCACAAGGAGGTCTGCACCGTAAGCTGCATACTGAAGATTTCTTTTACTTGATTTTTCAAACAACGCCCTTCCTGCAAGATTTAAAAAACGGTTTGTGTAATGTTCGTAAGTGAGGGATAGATAATCTGATGGAAATAATGTCTGGCCTCCTCTAAGTTCAATTGCCTGAGCGTTGGAGCAAAGCGCGCAAGCCGTCATCATCATTGTAAAAAATAATTTCATGATATATTGAATTTTATATCCCAAAACTATTTTTAGAAAATGTGCCCGAAGTTGCTCTCTCAAACCTTAGTGAAGAAACTTGTTGATTAAATTAACAACCAAAGAATAAATGTTGATAAAACTAAAAAAACAGGGGTACATACAAAATGGAAACGATGCAATCAATGTTGGTTTATAAAATGAAGATATCTCCTGGTCTATTATTAACCTCAAGGCTTGCAGATAAGGAGCGTTTACTGCCCGCCTGTTCCGAAGCATAAGACTGGCGGTGAAATACAGGGAAGTATTTCCTAGAATTTCGGAAAGCTTAGTGAAACTGTTTTTAAAAAAAGAGGCGTTACAAACGATGATCTACTGGGTAAATAATCAGATATCCAAGCTAAAAAACAAAAAACCTTATCAAACTATTTTGATAAGGTCCCTGTATTATACATCTATGAAAAAATGCTTGGTAAAACTATGATTAACCTTGTAAAATCAGATGACCAAGGCAGAAAATAGCATGAATTGACATATTAGGCTACTACATTTGTCCCGGGCTAATAAAAAGTCTGCTTTTTTACTTCGGAGCTTCAAATTAAATTCGGTTTTTTTTCTTTAAGGGCGAATTTTCTTTTACGTTCCTGAGCAACGGTCTTCTTCCCTATTTCCCATGTCGGACTAATTTTCTAAGTCAAATCTCCCTCCTGAATAAAAGTAAAAGACCCGGGTAAAAACCCGGGTCTTGATTGTGATATGCTTAAAAACTATTTCCTTTCTTAAATGGCCAGGTTAAAGGCCGGTAACACGTTTTGCTCAAGTGATACAGGAACTTCCCTTGTGAACTTCGAATCTTTATACTCATATGTGATTTTATAAACCAGCCATTTTTTTTCCCCGACACTGTGCTTAAAGCTAATTTTTTTTGTAGCTGCATCCGGATGTGAAGGGCAGTCACCCAGAGAGAATTGATCGGTCAGGTCCTTCTCCCACACTATTCGGGTTTTGTTATCTGCTGAGCTTACCAGTTCAACACTCACTTTTACTTTTGCAAGTTTATAGATGGGTTGTGAATAATCGCTGCCAGCATAAATGACAACTGCTGCATTTTTAAAATCAGCTTTTGCAGAACTAGTTTGCTTTTTTGTAAACCCTAGTAAGAAAGTTGCCGCTAAAAGAAGAATTACAAACCTTTTCATAACCGTAATTTTTATTGTTTGAATTACAGTATTCATGAAAGTTTATGCCAGTTACGTAACGTTTTAGTTATCAACAATTTATTGTCTCCTGCAAAATCAATAGCTGTTCATTATCGAACAGTTTACCGAACAGTGAGGGAAATACAATCACTAAACATTTGAGCCTGGTAGAACAGTCTTTATTTACCCTTTTCTGTATTTACTCAGTATTGTTTTATCAATACATACAGCCTTAAAAAAAATCCATGGTAATCTTTTTGGCTCAGCTCTTTAAAATTCCATGACAGATCAGAAATATTTTAACACCTGTTTTTTAAAAATGCTTCATAATCGGATGGAATTAATGTGTACCCTGCCTTGAACGCTACGGTTAGTGCATTTAAGAAAGACATTCAGCCCCCAGTTAGCATGATTGTACAAATGATTTCCTGATATATCGATTTTTGTACTCCAAAATTATTTTCATTTCTTCCTTGGTGTTGAATATCCAACCCGGAAAATAGCTTAGTTGCATTGGTAATCGAAAGAAAAATAAAAATTGCGCATAAGATACCGTGTTAATTAAAATTAAAATGAACAAATATTTTCGAGTACGGTATAACACTTGCAGCTAATTTTTAAAACTGCTATATGACTAACTTAAAACTGCGAAATCTATTCCTCTTACTACCTTTTCTTTATGCATCCTGTTCACCTCTTATTTATTATGTTGGTGACACCTTTCCTCCTACTTCTTCGATAGATGTCTATTATGACACAAGGGATGTGCCTAGAAATTATAAAACTATAGGCCATATGACTAAGGAGTTATATTTTTCTAAATCTGAAAGGAAACAGTTTATTAAAGAAGCAAAAGGAAAGGGCGCCGATGGAATTATATTTTCGGATTTGTATCCTGAATCTGACAGGAAATCAGATCACGTCTTTGTAAAAGCAGAATTGATAAAGTATCAATAAATGATTTAGTTTGAAAGAAACGAAAAAGCTTATTACTATTGATAGTAGTAGTGTAATTAAAGCAACAGCATTCAATATGTTATCGACGCATTTTCCCATGTTGATGAAAAAAAACATTGCAAGGATATGATCATCAAAGTAACCTGAAACTTGATGGTGTCTCGAAATTTTCCTGGCAAGATTATGTCTCTGTTATTTAAAAATTTCATAAATCTAAAAGTCAATGCTGTTAATAATAGAATCAGGATCATTCAATATTAAAAGATTTTTAAGAGACACTTGCTTATTATCTGATTGTAAATAATAGAGTTTAGCGATTCTATATCCCACAAAATATCCCAGGTCGCCGGGCCACTCTTTTGTTCCCTTGCCATTATAAAACCAGCGACTGTTATTTCCGCTGGTGATATCTTTCTTGAACTCTGTTTTAAGTATGTCCCAGTTTTTGTTTCCAAACTCTTTCAGATTTTCATAGGTAGTCCTGCCGGTCAATAGTTCTGCAATGAAATCAGCTGAGCCTTCTCTCAGTGCCAGGGTTAACAAGGATGGGTTTTCGGGATATCGCTGTTGAAAGTGTACCAATTCATGAATAACTACAGTACAGATATCATCGATATTTTTTATCCTGTATTTATTCATAGAATCCTTTACCAGTTGTTTTTCAGCCCCAATTAATAATCCTTCGGGAGTCGAAGTTCCTCCTGAATTATTTATACCCACTACAAAATAAACATTTGGATAAATTGCCTGGGGATAAAGTTCCTTAAACAGGCGCATGCTGGATAAGGCCTTCTGCTTTATTATATCAAAAGATGGTGCTTCAGTTCTTAACGCGTCATACAGAGCAGGTGATTTCTGGACAGCGTTGACTAAATTATTAGGATCGTATATCCTAGTGGAAAAAAAAGATCGAAGCCCAACACTTCCATTAATAATGTAATCAGTCATTAACATTTCTCTAAAACCACTATCATTTTTATGGGCTAATAAGGTTAAGAAGTTGGAAATGTCAGATGTCACTATATTAAAATTATTAAAGTCAGAGATCTTAGCTTTATTGATTTCAACCTGTGAGAGGATTTCATTCCATTCTCGTCGGCTATGCAAGTCTCTAAATGCTGCTTCATCCAAAATCTTATTATCAGAGAAACCTAGTTTAGAAGCTTGGATCAATTCAATAAGCGCCTTGTTAAATTCTTTGTCGCCGCACAATACAATTGCATGGTTATAATAAACAGAAGGAATGTTCAGGAAAAGGTTATTCGAGTAAAAGTCGAATGCATTCATATCAAATCTCTGACATACGGCGGCGCTGTTCATTGTGAACAACAGAATGACTATGTACTTACGCATGGGTATTATATTAATTTTCTAAAACTACAGTCGTCCTAAATTCTAAAATAATGATGATTTTATCTTTCAATGCTAAGCATTGAAAAAAAGCAATAATTCATAAATTGTTTTTGTACTAATCGTATGAATCTATACAGTGATATTCTTCCACGTAAGTATCCCTGGCATGAGATTCAGCTTGTATCAAATTACTATTGAATGTTTTTGGTGTCTTACAATGATGGCGGAGATTAATTTATTGGCTTTAAAATTCCTGATATTATACTGATGTTTATTGAAATTCTTAAAGCATGTTCCCGGATAGCTCCACAATAAAGAAAAGTCTGCTTATTCAAAGTTTCAAACATTATGGGATTATTATGTCGCATCGTCTCCAAATAAGCAGGATTTGACAATTGGATCTAGCCACCCCCCTTTCCTTAGTAACAAGAGAATTAATCTTAGCAGACAAGAGTAAAATTTAAATCAGTTAGAAAATGAGAAACAATAAATTGTAAACCTCATGCAAAGGATTGTAAAAGTGCTTAATTATGGGCCGCTCGGATTTTTGTCAGGGTAAAACCGGCCTGGGTTCGCTGATTATGATTAAGCCAGGAAAAAGAAGTCGTGATACAGAGTGTAACTCCCTGTCTGCATGATAACGGCGGCGATACCGTGCCTGTTATTGATAAGGTCAAAGACTACGCTTTGCTTTGCTTGGCTTTGTTTATTGGTTGCATTCTTAAAAGACGGGCATTCATTCAAAGAAAATTGCCTAGTCAAATCTTTTTCCCAGAGCACACGTGTTTGGCTGGCTTCTGCACGTACCAGTTCAACACTCACTTTTACTTTCGCCATTTTGTAGATAGGCGCTTAATAATCGCTGCCGGCATAAATAATAACTGATGCGTTTTTGAAATCTGCTTTTGCCGGGCTGATTTTCTTATTTGAAAAGCCCAGTGAAGATGTTTCTGTAAAAGAAGAATTAAAAACTTTTTCATACCCTTAATTTTTTGTCGTTGGAATTACTGTTAGTAACACAATCCATGTCAATTACACAACGTGTTGTATTGCAATAAATTATGTACCAACTCTTTTGGTATGACATGTTCATTACCGGACACTTTTACGAACAGTGTTCGCAAAAAATTGTTTCCTGTTTTCGCTACTTTAAAAATTGATATTACATCATTTTTTATAGGCTCGTTATCACCATTATGTGCCCGCTGTTGATGCGCCCCTTTTAATATGCTGAAAGCTCTGTTATATTATCATCTCCGCCTTCTTCCCGGAGTTTATTAATTTTTTCTTCGATTGCAGGTATATCTGAGGCTTCGAATACAGCATTCAAATCGCTGAATTTAAGATTGCCACGTCCATCCGCATTTCGTATGCCCTCTGTAACATTTAGGATAATATATCCAGTTAAACTGATTGCATCGTCTAACGGTGCACTTTGGGATGCTGCACTTTCATCATCAAAGGTTTGGAACAACTGGGCAATTTTTGTTTTGCCGTTACCGGATATTCCGGACAGGATTACAAAAGGTTTAGTGTAAAGTGAAAGACAATACCGGGACAAAACGCTCTTGCTGAAATTATAGCCATTTGATTTGTAGTGTTCGAAGAATTTTTCAGCGCTCATTAGCTTAGGATTGATTTAATTATTTGCTCCTTGTAAATATACTAAAGGTGCTGGAAAAATAAGTCCTGTAAAATATTGAAAATCTTTGTTGATGTTTCGTAGCTACGTTTTGTAATTTATCTTTTTGAAATGGGTAATTGTCCATAGTTGCTATAGACAACAATAATGGTGCTGATTCCATTGGATATGAATATAGCATTATTAGTGGTTTGCAAATTATTAGTATCAAGAACCACAATATCATCATCTTTTGCGGCTGTGTGTTTTAATAATGTGTCGCGAGTAATTTTAGCTTTAGAGATGACTATTTTTTTGTCCCAGAATATAAATTCAAATAAAGTCGTTGCAATAAGCTTCTTTTTAAGGTAACAATCTCTGCATGTGCGGTTAATCCTTCATTATAGGTAAGTGTTCTATGATAATTAGTGATCAATCCTTGAGGGCATAATACCTTAGCGATAAAACCGTTATCTGACGGAATCGGGGATATATATTGGATAATTCCTCTCACGCTTCCAAACTCTTGAAACGGGTATGCATTGAATTTAAGAAGAACATCCTGGCCGGGCTTCACCTTCCCAAAGTTATTTTGCGGAATATGCAATTCAACATAGTACTGATTATCCTTAGGTGTAACAAAGGCAATCGTCTCATGTATTTTGAGTTGTTCATTTTCTTGCAAAAATCGATTAAATCGAATGTGTCCACTACTTAAGCTAGTAAGAATAAAATTTTTTTTCCATTGATCAAGCTTACTCATAAATGTACTTGTCGCTTGTATAAAAAGCGTCTTTTGCTGTGCTACCGTATTCTCCAGTTCCAGAATTTCCTTTTGTTTAGAACTACGCACATTTTCATTCACAATTAGGCTGGCACTAGACTGGGGAATTATCTGTTGTTTATTAATAAGCTTACTTTTTGCATCCTTATACTCTTGTTCAGAAATGACCTTTTCATTACGCAGTCGCTCGTTCATGTCGAAACTCCATTGAGTTAAAGCCAAGTCTTTTTCCTGATTGATCTTTTGTTCTTCAATATTCGAACGAAGTTTTCGGATGTTTCCAACCTCGTGAACAAGCAAAGAACGTTTTCTTTGAACGTAACCATCGGGTAGATATGCGCTATAAGTTAATAGTGCTTGAATAAAAATTTGATATTCCTGTTGCATTTCTCCTAAAAGTTTATTTCCTCCTCTAGGAAAATCAAAAGCCGTAATAGTGTTGCTGCTAGTTAAAACGGCATACAATTGATCAACTTGTCCCGATAGCTGTAGTACCTCCTCATGATTGGCGGTACTCTCCATGAAACCGATGATTTTTCCGGATTGTATATAGTCACCTTCGTGCACTTTTAAGGAGACGAGCTTTCCATCAACCTGCGAGATAATCGGTTTTGGTGCATTAAGCGATTGCAATGTTGCAGTGGCGTCAACGGTATCGGGATATCTGATAAAAAAGCTGGTTGTAATAACCAAGACAAATACAGCTAAGAAAATTACATTTCCCCAACGAAGCAAAAATTCAGGCTTCTTAGAAATTAAATCCTGTACAGCCTCACTTCTCACATCCTCAAGAGGAGGCGAAGTGTTGATAGGGACATTATTGTGAAATGCAATAGACATGCTTAGTTTCCTAATTCAAGTTGGTTTTTAACCAGTTCATAATATGCCCCTTTCTGTATTGAAAGTTTTTCGTGTGTTCCTTGCTCTATAATTTGGCCTCGCTCTAATACCACAATGTTATCTGCATGTTTAACTGTGCTCAGTCTATGGGCAATAACTATTACCGTCCGACCTTCAAAAAATTCTTGCATATTTTGCATAATCATCGTTTCATTATTTGCATCAAGCGAGTTTGTTGCTTCATCAAAAAAAATATAGTGGGGGTCTTTATAAACAGCACGTGCGATGAGAATTCTTTGTTTTTGCCCTTGACTTATTCCTGCGCCTGCTGAACCAAGAAGCGTGTTAAAGCCAAGAGGTAGAGATTCGATAAATGAAAGAATATTTGCGACCTTCGCTGCGTGTAGTAGCTTCCTGCGGCTAGAAGTCTCATCACCGACAGCAATATTCTTAGCAATGGAATCATTAAAAATATAGCCATCTTGCATTACAGACCCGCACTGCTTACGCCAAAAGCGTGGACTGATATATCTTAAGTTACTCTCGCCGATGCTTACTTCACCTGTGTAATACTCATAAAAACGAAGGAGCACCTTTAATAATGTCGTTTTTCCACTTCCGCTCATTCCAACAATTGCGGTTACTTTCCCTTCTGGAATATGAAGTGTTATATCATTTAACGCACATTCATTACCCGCACCAGGATAGGTAAATGAGACAGCGGTTAGTGTAATTGACTTATCACTTGGCAACTCATAATTAAATTGTTTATGGGTCGGCTCTTCATCCTCAAGTCGATGTATCTCATTTAACCGTTCTAAACTGATTTTTGCGTCCTGCGCCTGTTGGGTAAATCCAATCAGTTGCTCAATAGGTCCATTCAGTTGCCCAATGATGTATTGGATTGCAAGCATCGCTCCCAAGGTTAGCTCTCCATCAAGCACAGCCTTAGCCACAAAAAAAGTGATAAAAATATTTTTTCCTTCATTGATGAAGAATGCGCCGGTTTGTTGAAATTGACTTAATGAAAGACTTTTAAACGAAATCCTAAAGACGGAGGCTTGTATGCCTTCCCACTCCCAGCGACGAAGTTGTTCAGCACCATTAAGCTTAATTTCTTGCATACCATAAATTAATTGCATGGTAGCTGAATTTTCTTTTGCCAACGCAGCGAACCGTTTAAAGTCAAGATCCCTACGGTATTTCAAGAATAGTTTAATCCATGAAAAGTATAAAATGCTTGCACCAACTACAATCAAAAAAATATGAGGGTTATAATTTAATAATACAAAGGAGAAAATGATTAAATTAAACAAAGAAAACAATGTACCAACTGCACTTCCGGTCAAAAACGACTGAATCCGTTGGTGATCGTTAATACGTTGAAGAATATCTCCCGTTTGTTTTGTATCAAAAAAATTTAATGGTAGCCTCATGAGTTTCATCCAAAAGTCAGAGAGGATTGAAATATTGATGTGTGTACTGATAAAAAGTAGAATGCGACTTCGAATAAAATCAACTACCGTCCTTCCAAAAAAAAGCATGAGTTGTGCAGCAAGAATCAAATAAATAAATTGTAGGTCATGCATGTTGATACCTGTATCAACAATGCCTTGAGTCAAAAAAGGAATAACGAGCTGTATCAGACTACCAAGCAATAACCCTATAAATAGTTGCAATAACTGCCTTTTATAGTTCAAAAGATATTTAGATAAAAAACGCCATCCCATTTGGGTTTCCACTTCGCCCTCTTGTTCGAAAAACTTACTTGTCGGTACCAGAAGCAAAGCAATACCAGTTGTACTGATATTGTCAGTGCCATGAAGCCAAGAAGCCTTTAATACTTCTATTGGTATTTTACTTAAGCTACGGGCAGGATCTGCGACCCATATTTCTTTTTTATTAAATTTTTGCGGTGGTAATACAACAAAATGGTGTTTTCCCCAATGAAGGATGCATGGAAGATCGACATCCGATGTCAGTTGAGAAAAATTTATTTTTACACCCTGCGTTTTAAAACCAATCTTTTCGGCCGCATTACTGATTCCCAAAAGGGATACCCCATTCCTTCCGGCCTGGCAATAATTCCGAAGTGTTTCAATATTAAAGTTCTTTCCATGGCATTTGCTAACCATCCGCAAGCATGTGGGCCCACAATCCATTAACTCTAGCTGTCTAAAAAAGGGGAAATAGCGCACAGTATTTTTTAAGATTGATTGATTTTTTCAATAAGGATACTTTACTGCCGTAGGTTATACCATAACATTAAGCAATTTATTATCTTTTGTTCCGCGTGGCATTACATTAGATTTTTACTTGGTAAATAGCATTGACAGCTTCTTCTTAAGGAGAAATAGGTCTAGCGATTCATTATCAAACCTTTCTATGATTATGCCTTTCTTATCAATTAAAATCTTTGTAGGGAAGCTTGTTATTCCGTATTTATAGGCGATATCGTTGACGTGGTTATCACCGGCAAAACCTTGAAGTACGTGATGCCATATATTAATGTGATCAGTATTTATTGCTTTTTTCCATTCTTCAGGTCTTGAATCATCACTTGCTATTCCGATTATTTGTAACCCTTTTGAATGATATGTATTGAAAATATTAATTAATTCCGGATTGTCTTTCCTACATGGTTCACACCAACTGGCCCAAAAATCAAGTAATACATATTTTTGTTTAAATTGATTAAGCGATAGCGTCTTCCCTTCAACGTCTTTTGTTAAAAAATTTTTAGCTTCCATGCCGACCTTTCCAGCCTTTTTAAAAAGCAACAGTTCCTGGATATATTTTCCCGAGCGGCTGGTTTGGATTTCCGGAGAAAAAGAATGAAATATCGCATTGGCCGAATCAAAACTCATGTCTTGAACTACAAAACTCAAAAGGTAGGGACTTACATAGGATTTAGGATGTGATTTAATAAAATCAACATCTGCCTGTTTCAATCTCTGCACATATGGACCTAATTGATCCCTGGTGCGCAGTAATATATTCTTGAGGCTGTCATTAGTTCTATCTTCTGAATACGCCTTCCTCACCTCAGCAACATTTTCCTGTATGGATTTCATAATTATCAAAAGGCTTTTTCTGTTTAATTCAGCTTGTCGTAATTCATCCTGTGCACGTGATCCGGTAATATGTGCGGACTTTAAATTATTTGTAACCATGGAAATGCTCATGTGCACTGGTTCCAAAAAAAAGGTCACTCGGTTGTTGTCATCTGCATAATCAGATGTCACATTTCCTATTAAATCTGCTATGGTTGGACCGTTAATTTGTCCGGCAAACGTGAACTTACCATCATGCACAATAGCGCTATCCTTAATAAAGCGCCCTTTTATATCCACATATTCCAAACGAATGAATCCAGAATCCTGGCCAGTCATTTGTCCAGCTAGTATAAATCTCTGCAAAAGTTTTTGACTGTGTGTCCAAAGAATTAAGACGCACCCAACTATCAGTAGGAAAAATCTTTTCTTCATCCAGATTATTTATAAATAAGTTACAATCAATTTCGCGAAATGAAATTATCAATTCAACCTTCTTTCGCCTCATTATTGCAATTGCAAGTAAAAAATGGCGAGGTACCCATTTGTTAAGAGGATACCTCGCAAAGATTAGAGATCACAATATTTACTTACGCCTAAGGTTTTACAATGCACTTCAAGAATGCAGGTATTTGCACAATATTCATCGGTTGTGCAAGGTACAGGGTTGCCGCAGTTGTCGCCCCCTCCGCCAACGCTATGGCATTCTTCATCCGGACCGCAATCGCCCCCCAATACATTTTTCATTTCATTTCTGCTTAATACAGTACCAAAATTTTTCATTTTTAAATAGTTTATGACTCTCACATACTTTATTAAATGATCGAGCCGGTTATAAAATGTCCTGGATATAGCATCAGGATACTGCTCCGGCAATGCTTATACTTAAACATTGTAGCCTCCGGATATCTCTAGCGGCTAAACTAAAGTCGTTATGATAACAGTTGTTTTAAGTCACTGATCGAATAGATAGACGGCAATTGATGTCCATTAATAAAAAAAGTAGGCGTAAATTTAATTTCAGCATCAGAGCACCACTGATACATGTCTTCTACCTGCTTATTGTAATAATGAAGTTCTTTGTTAACAGGATATTTTTTTGCAAATTTGCCATAGTCTTTAATGGGATTGTTGTACCAATCGTCTAATGCCTGGCCAAGTAATTCCATACCGTATTGGTTCTGTATTGCAAAAAAATGCTTCACTGGGTATTGTTTTTTATCACCCTCCAAATTCCTTGCATTAAAAAGCAGATGTAGTTTAACGTTAGGATTAGAATGTAAAATATCTTCCAAAATTGGATGAGCCTTCGAACACGGCCCACAGTAAGGATTGCAAACTTTAATAATTGTAAAGATGGGGCTACTGGAACCAAATGTTATTCCAATGTTATCGGCAATTCGAGGTATTTCCTTTTGTTTCTTTAATAAGCTATCAAATACCATTTGATTACCCTTAAGCCGATTCAATTCTTTAATTTTTGGTGTTGACTCTTTTATTTTTAACAGTAACGGCTTTAGCATATTCCAAAATGCAATAGGTAGGAAATATGAAATACCAAAAGATCCCGGTACGTCGTTGAAAGAGATCGGAAGAATTGTAGGGATGAGCTTAAAAAAGAATGATATTGCAACTTGAGTTACAAGAATTCCTTGAATAGTCAGACATAACAGACACCATTGCTTTGCAATCCGCCACTGATAATAGATACTAAAAAAAGTATAAGGAAATACAAAAAGATTTAATAGTGCAACAAAAGGCAATGCCTTTAGTCCGCTGAGAAAAAGAAAGAGATAATTGCCAAAGAAATAATAAAATCCGATTTCACTCCATGTCAACCAACCCAAAAATTTGGAATGCTTTGAGTTTAACACTGCACCACAATTTGCATTTGCTCCTGCAGCACAAATTTTCTTTAAGGCGCTATTCGTCTTATCAACTTCAAACCAGAGTAATAATATGCTCACAGAAATTCCAGCAATGCTAAAAAACAATAAAGCAATATAAGGAAGAACACTGCTTTGATTTACAATTGTTAAAAAAACTGACAGTAGTGTAATTAAGAAAAATAATCCTAATAATAAAGGAATTGTATTTATAGTAAACCATTCAATTATTCTTAATCGAAAAAAATTCTCTTCTCCAGTTGATGACCCTGCATTGACAAGCAAGGTATTTCCAGTCCACATTTTTTTAAAATTGTCATAACTGCTTTCAATGCCTTTTCTATCCGATTTTCTATTTTGGTAATAAACTTTGTCCTCGGTAATGTTATGCACAGTGACAAAATGTTCATTGTTATCAGTAGTATGCGCGATAAATGGTAAGGGTAAATCCTGTAAATAATCTTTATCAACTTTAAGAGGAGTCGTTTCAATTTTAAATTGCTTCAGCGTATCATTAATACTCAGCAGACTTGGGTAATCAGGATGTTGTTCGAGTGTACGGTTCACTGTCGTTGCGGTAATTTTAACTCTTAAGTGCTTGAGCGTTTGAATCGTTACTTGTACTGGATTACTAAAATTTCTTAATGTAAAAAACATATGGCTGGAAGAGATGAATTATAAGATAGAGTTGATACGTTAGGTAAATAAAAAGACGATTTTCGTCGGATTCACCTTGAAGCAAAATAGTCACATTTTACCTTTTTGAAAGATTCTACATATCAGCTTTCCGCTGACAAATTGGATGGCATGCAAAAAAATACTGAATAATGCAAGAGTACAAATACGGTATTTTTTGTTGATTTATTTATTGTTTGCAGTGAATCGTTGCAATATGTCAGTTAAAGGCAGACAAGAAAGTTTGCTAGCATCGTAAAAATATTAGCTTCGACGTGAGTTTATTTCAATCCTTCTGTAAAGAATTGCGCATTGTCTCTTTTACAATTAATGAAAAGATTTATTATGCTTATATGGCAAAGGATACGACTTATGCGAGAACGCTTAAATCTAAAACAAACTGCTGCTGCAAAAATTTCAAAGCTCTGTAGAACGTATTATGGGGATATTGAACGGGGCCAAAGTCCAGGCTTAACCTACGAGCAAGTTGAAAATATTGCAAAAGGGTTTGAAGTACATATAGTCGATATAATTTTGTGCGGCATTCAGGCAGAAGAAGTTCTTAAGATTGAATCATTGAACCCTGTTCTCAATACAAACCTCATCAGCCTCATAAAACAAAGAGACAATGAGATAACAGCTTTGAAACATCGGCTATTTATAAAACAGCAGCAAATAGATAAACTAAAAGAATTAAATGGAGGTATTCACGAAGTTATCAATGAGCTAAATGAAAACCACGAGGAAGACCAACAAGGGCTTATCGATTAAAGTGTAATATAGAAACTATAGTTATCCCATAACCATTACCAATGCTTCATCCACATCTTTATGAATAAAGTTTGCTTGGTAGCCAATGGTAGTTGTTACCCGATGAATGCAGTTTTGTAACATTGGATAGGGATGCGATCTCCTAAGATATTGCCAACCGTAACCGCACAATGTACATCGTCAATTTCTTTCCCATATAAATTACCGTTTACCGTTGGGCGGGATCATATTCCTTTTCAATAAATGATTATTAAATTATGAATAAGAAGTTTTATTTGCTGGTTATATTGTTTTTTTCACTGAGCTCAATAGCTCATGTAACTGCTCAACAATTTAAAGTTGTACCAGATAACCATCTTGCAAAGGTTTTAGCCTTTATTGAACAAACAAAGGAATTTTTCGCCGGTGAAATTGCTGTGAAATTATATAAAGTGGGATTTCCCGACGATACTATTAAAAGTCCGGGAACACATGAAATCTCCAACCGTATATATATGGTCATTATGCAAGCGGGGAGATGAAGAGCAACAATATAAAGTTTTTGATCTCGGGCCTGTATACGATCCTGCCAGTTTTACAATAGTCGCTGCAAGTAGAAGTAGCGTCATCGTTGAACTTGTGTACGGTATAAGCAGCAAAAGAAAGGTTGGCAGATACCTGGTTAGCGCAAATGACTTTTCAATTAAGCTATTAAATTGATCGTTAAGACTAAAAAAATGAAGCACTACTAATGAAGGTTTCTTTTCGTTACAACAAGAATATAAATTTGGCGGAAAGCAAATTCTTGGAAAATTCGATCAAGGTTCTACATTCATGATCTAACAAGTTGTTGCAACAAGGATGGGAGAGTCTATGCCTGCCAGCTCCCCAATAAATGCTATGCGAGAAAATGAGTAGATACTAATGAGGTGATGAATTATTGAAAGCGAAAAGTGGAATGGGAAGCCCGGTAGCAGGGTAAAAACTCCAGCCTGGTCAAAATAAAGGTACCACCTCTCACCTATGGCTTTGCAGCATGGTGCTTCTTGAAACATTAAAAAGATTATATTCCTTTTGAAACACTAGTAAACTAATTTCAACCGTAACTGGTCAACTCTAATTTATGAGGAATATTATTATCGATGTAGATTACTATGTTGGCAACTTAATTGACAAATATGAGGACATTATTTCTTCTTATCATTATTGCAGTCTTGATACACCCCGAAGACGAAATAAAAACAATAACAACTAAAATTAAACTGCACCCTGGCAATGGCGCAAGCTCGTGTCAGGAGCAAAGAATTTCAAAAGATCAACTAATACATCTTTTAATTAAAGGGTTTCGTATTAAACAATTCGGTGGGATTATTCCACTGCCTTAAACTCAATTTTATGTTTGTAAAAGCTATTGAAAAAATTAGCAGATTTACTGCTCCTATCCATATCATCTCCCACGCATACGGAGGTACAATAACCCCAGGCACTTCGACCATGTTTTTTGTTAATGACGATGGTGTTGCGGTTACTTGCAAGCATGTCGCAGAATTAATTATGAGTGCTGATGCCATTAATGTTGCCTTTAACAAGTTTAAGATTGAAAGGAATGCTATTCCACGTGGGAAAAAATATAGGGCTGCACTGCAGGGACTCGAAGCCAGGTATAAGTTGAAAAAAAATACAACTGTTTCAGTAAAAATTAGGTTTCTGAATGTTGGAATATTTACCGGTATTACTTGTCATACTCATCCGGCTTTAGATCTTGCAATTTTGATCTTTAATGATTTGACACAAAAACAATATAACTCGCACGCAACTTTTATAAATGATCCAAATAAAATAAAACAAGGAAAATCACTGTGTAGATACGGATTTCCGTTTCCTGAATTCAATAATTACAAACACAACGACGACAATGACGAACTTGAATGGACTGAAGAAGGGGTTAAATCTTCGCCGTCATTTCCTTTGGATGGGATAATAACGAGGTTTTTAGGCACCAATGAATTGATAACAGGTATAGAAATGAGCACTCCTGGCTTGAAAGGGCAAAGTGGTGGTCCCTTGTTTGATGAAGATGGTTTGGTATACGGACTTCAATACGCAACGAATCATTTACACTTAGGTTTTGATATAAAGAATTTTGAAATTACTAATGACCAGGGAAATAAAGAAAGGATATCAGATTCGCCCTTTCTTCATGTTGGGCATTGCATTCATGTTGATCAGATTAAAGAGTTCTTACAAGACAACCACATTACTTTTTAAGTTTTCCTTTTATCTGTATTAAACAATCATGTTCATTGTATGGGATAATAATCCCAAGCAAGAACCAGTATTAATCTTAAAATTAAATGAGCGCAAAAGAAAATATTCTTAAGAGCATTAATCGGGTTGCGGAAACACACTTTTATTTAAGACCATTACTCGATTCCGCTTTGAAAAATCAGGTTTTAACAGACTTCGGAAAATCACAGTGCAATGGTGCGAATACCTATTATGATTATTGGACAGCTAGTCTCAGTGATAAATTTCATGATATGGCAACCTTTGTCAGGTTGGGAACAGAAATAGAATTGTGCTTGAAGTACTTTTATATGGAAACAAAAGGATACTCAACTCTTGTCGACTTACAAAGTGATCAGAACGTTGATCAAAATATTTTTCAACGGGTTTTCCCTTGGACAAATAAAAATGTTGCTGATCTGTTTCTAAGACAGACTAATTATGATTTAGATACAAATCAACACTATTCTAAAATACAGGAGTTGATGTTGTACAGGCATTTATATGCCCATAATTCTGGTTTATTAACAGACAGGTTCATTAATAATCTTCAGCGGTTGATCGGGTTGACCTTATGCAGGACGCTGGTATAAATAGTACATATCCAGCTCAGGATACCTATTATTTTAGCCCGTTAGCTAAACTGCCTGACTTTATAGAAGCAAGCAGAGAGTTTATTCAGGACTTACCTTAGCATCGTCAAACTCACATCTGCCACAGCAATCATAGCGCCCGCACCATCCACGGGAATGATTATTAGCCCATCAGATAATTTTTTCAGGGGACATTTCAATGAACGTTCTCATGCAAGTAAAATTTCTTAACCAATTTTGTTAAGTTTTTTCCCGAAAATAAATAGTATCAATAGTGAGAATCATTTGCCCTATTTCTTAAATTTTCAGACTGTGATAAAAATAAAAACCCAGGTCTTCGCGATTGTGATATGCTTAAAAACTATTTCTTTGGTTATAGTGCATTCAATCTGATTATACCTTCAATCATGCTGACGTTGAAAATCTCACTTTTGTAGTCTGAAATAAAATTGCTTTCTTTTAGTCAGAATGATAATGATAAAACCTATTTCCCCATCTCAAAATAATCCAGGTCTCATTTAGAACAGTTGAGTCTTACCGCGCTCGCATCCTTGAAAAGATCGGTGTGCGCGGCACAGCAGGGATGGTAGTATTCGGAATTAAGTCCGGGTTATATAATGGCGATGTTTGGGTCAGATTTAAATGGGATACTAAATCGCTATGTTCGGGCGATTGCAAACAGATTTTAGAAAATGCAGTTATAGCTGGGGCTTTTCTTATTAACAGAATGAAGATCCAGGTTATATACTTCGTTTAACACTCTTCTGTTCTCTTTAAAAACGATTTTTATTCTTAGGGTAAATTCACCCCATCCATTACAGCATAGCGTAAAATTTGGGTTATTATTGTTGGCAGTAATGATGCGCGTCGAATTTCTAAATGACGGATCCAGGTAATATTCTACCTGCTTTATCGAGGCAAGAAAGACGGGGTCTGCAATCAAAAATATCTTCCAGTTGTAGTAATCACTCCTGCTCCGGAACTTTGCAAACTCATTGTCAAAATGATGGCTCTGCGCTTTACCATGCATACCTGGCATCAGGAACAGGAATATGAATACAATGATCTTCATTGTCTAGTTACGTATTGGCTTTAGAGTTAAAATAGGAGTAAGTGGATTAAAAGAATGGCAAGCCCATTTTTTCTTTGTGCTGTTATCATATAAATATAAACTTGGCGAAGCATCCGCAAACTCCTGGAAAGAGAGATTTTGAAAGGTCACCTTATAACCGTTTACTGATGGCAGCACATTATAGATTGTACTGTCATCGGAACTCCAGTATTTCCGGTAAACACAGATTAATGACTTCGGGGAGGGTGGCGGCGTTCCTTCATCAAGGTCTTCAAGGGCGAGATGATAAGTGATCGTCTGGCTTTTAAAGGAATTAATAATATCATCTTTATCCTGAAGCGCTCTTTTGAGATCCGTAATCAGTTGCTGGTTGTTTTTTTCTTTCTCGTATTTGCCCTTAAAGCCATATTCGTTTACATAAATACCGATACCGCAGAACATCATGCCTCCAATTATAATGGCCGTAATAACGGATATTTCGAGTTTAATTCCCAGGAAGTCAAATCGCTGGATGGATTCTTTGATCCTGTTTCCATATGAAAAAAAGAAAGCGCCGAGGGCAAACACTATCATTAATAATCCAAATACGGGGAAAATAATTTGGATAAAAGTATTCATAAGCTGTTTAATGTTTCTTACGTCTGGTAAAATAAGAACTGAATTTCGAAAATGCAATTAACGGCAGTGTGAAAAAATTTTCCTCAAAATTGTGTGAGCTGTTTTAGCATGATTAAACTATTTATAGGCAATAAGCTTGTAACTTTTGTTTTGATAGATGAAACATGAAAAGAAAAATATTAGAGATCTAACCCCAGCACCTTTGCAGTTTTATGTCCTACTTCGCCATCAGCCACCAGACCCTTTTTTACCTGCAAACTTTTAACAGCAGTAAATGTTTGTGACCCATAATATCCATCAATCTTACCCGGGTGATAACCGAGACCCTTCAATGCGGATTGTATCTTTTTGATTTTTGGTCCGTGCATTAAAGGGGTGGTGAAGCGATAAATAGCTTCAGTTGGATCTGCTATTTCTACCATATCTTTTGTTGTATAGTCTATCCATGGGATTAGCACTCCAATGTCCCACCTTCTTCTGCTCACAACAGAATTGATAACCCCGGTCCTGGTACTATTAGCTTCTATAGTCCCTCCCTTTCCATCACTTATAACAATATGCCCAATTACACCGTTTGCCGCGCATCTGAGTATTGCTGCACCTTGAGTCTGTGCTGCTTCTTCAACAGTGATGATTTTTCCAAGTTGATCAGCATCTCTTTTCCAATAGCCGGTATAAGAGTCAGCACTCGCTGGGTTACCGTTATCATTCACGCAACCGTATAACTGGGTTGACAACTGATAAACCACCCAGCTTACAAACTCAGCGCAGTCCCAGGGACCTTTCCACTGGCTTGCGTTTTTTGGAACAAGCGTTCCAAAGACATACTTTTCACCTTTGTGCTGGTTAGCAAGTTGAAGTAACTGTTTTCCTGTAGGCATACTTGATTTTTAAAGTTCGCAATTAATAAAAAAATGAATTTTGTTTTCTATAATTTGGTTTCTAAATCCTGAACTTTTAGCTTAATAATTTATTTACTTAATAAACACCTTCGCAATTCCTTTATTCGTAAGTTAACGACACTTCATCGGCTTGCACTATGTCCTGTATTTTTGGCATTTGCAACACTTCGCGAAACCAATATATTCTTTTCAAAATGCAGTTTATATAACTGCTTCGATTCTTCAATGCGTCCGTTAGGAGCTAATTTCTGCAGGTTTTTATTTCTTCTTTGGCTGGTTAATTTTAATCCTTTCCTTTTCAGTTCCCTTAGGATTTTTTTCCGCTTCTTTTTTCTTGATGAACCTTCCATCGCCGGAATCACGGTAGACGGTTCGAACTTTTTGGGGTTTGGATGACTTTGCCATGTAATTTTTTGGAGAATGTACTACACATAATTTTTGTTTGCATCGTAGTTCTACGAACATTTAGTTATTTATAAAAAATTTTATGGTATGTTCATCCATAGTATTTCAGCGAATAATTAATAGAATTTCTATTTTTACCGATCTATCGTATATGAATATCCTAAAGGACTATAACCCCGATTTCAGTCAATTAAAACTCCTTGCAAAAAATTATCATGCACTTGGATATACGCCTCTTTTTAAAGAAATGATGGGCCGGGTATACCCGGACTGCGATTTCTCAGGTATAGAGAAATATGAACTTCACCGCCTGATCAGCGAAACCTTAATCAACTATCGTTTTGGAGAACAAAGGCTTAAGTATTACTTATTCAGGCATTTCTGGCGCCAGAATGTGATTGCTGCATTTGAAATAAAAGTTGGCAGCAGCCGCGCTGATTTCTTAACAATTAATGGTAGCACGCGAAGCTTTGAAATAAAATCTTCTCTTGATAACCTGTACAAATTACCAAAACAAACCAGTGATTACCTTTCAGTCTTTGACTATAATTATGTTGTCATTGATACTTGTCACCTTGAAGCAGCGCTGGAAATAATTCCTCCGGGTTTTGGTATCTGGAGTTTCTCCGCGGAAAGAAAAAAAATGCATCGTAAGGCGTTGTTGAACCAAAATAAAAATCCTTCAAGACAACTGTCACTGCTGACTAAAAAAGAAGTGAAAGAATTTTTCCAGGAAGAATCCGCCAGCACTTTAAGAATGGTTCGCTACTACGGAGAAGCCGTCATCAACGAAAGATTCAAACTGGCCTTAAAAAACAGGTACAAAAAACGCTGGAATTTTATTGTTGAACACAAACAGGAAATATTACCGGTTGACCTTCAGTTTTTCTTCAATACCAATGTAAAGCCTGCTATCATATATGCCTAAGAATCAAAATCGCCTGCATCAATACGTTTTTGGATACAGGCAAGATAATGCTCCATGGATATTCGTTTAAACTTAGCCATACTCCTCCCGTTTTCTGTACCGGACAAAATATCTTGCAGCAGTTGCCAACCCATGTTACTGCGGTCTAGATACGCAAGCGCTGCACGCCGCATCCTCAATGTTGGCTTAGAAGCTATGACAGCAGGTACAATATGGTTCTTAAACTCATCAAGGTGCTTTATTCTTCCTTTATACCCGTAAAACCGGTTACTTGTTGCGTCATAATATATAAAACCAGGGCTAACTTGTCCTCCTCCTGTGGTAACATTGTCTTTTTTAATCCCGGCGTAATCGCCAAAAGCACTTGCATAAAATTCCTGGTAAAGATTGATAAGGCTATTGTCTATTGAAGGGACAACTTTGCCATCGTGAAGATCAACATTTCGAACCTCTGTATTTACCGCGCTTCGAAGTATGACCACTTCGCATTCTGTAAAATCTCTCAGGGTATCGAGCGTCGGACTAAATGCTTCTTCTTCTGAATCAGGCGGCTCAGTTCCCAGGTCCACAATCAGGTAATCATTTCTTTTAGCAGCGGCTTTAATTTGAGCGATATCCCTTTCAAAACTTTCAGGGAAAGTCCGGAAAGCCAGTTGCTTAAAATAAGGGCGAAGGGCGCTTTCCTGCAAAAGAATAGTTTTTCTTTCTGACGTCCTGTTAAAATAAGTGCTAATCACGGGGATGATGCGATCGGCTGCGGGTACCAGCTTTATCATGTATTCGGTTCTCTTTTCTCTATTACCAACCACACCACGAACGAAATTAATGACGGCATCTTTTTTCTTTCCCCCGCCCCTTTCATTGTAATGGACAGGCAGGTCGACAAAGACTTTCAGGCTTTTAATGCTTGCAATCAGTTCCAGGTGAGTTTCCTCAAAGCTTTTTTTGCCACGGTCAGTTTCTCTTATATGTTCTTTCAAAATTTCCAGGCAGGGAAACATACGATGACCAAAATCGAAACGGCGTAATACTTTAATCTCTTCCTGTCTTACCCTGAAGATGGGCATGTATTTCATTTGAGTTTTCATATACGGTTATTATTTTTCAATTTCTTTATCGCCTCTTATGATATCATCAAGAACGACCTTGATGCTGAACTCAGATCCAAAGCTATACGGCACCTTCTTTAAGTGATGCAACTGTCCTACGACAATCGCAGGATGTGTTTCATATTTACGCGCGATTCTTATAATATCATTTTCAGAGACTTTTCCTTCGGGGACATCGTTGACAAAACAGGGGTCAAGTAGCGAGCGGGATGCAAAATCGTTGGCTTCTTTTTCTTTCTTTTCATCCTGTGTATATCCTTCGAAATCTTCCAGGAAAACTTCCTTTTTCCCATGCAAAAGAACATGGGCAGCTTCATGATAAAAAGTAAACCAAAACTGGTCATTTGTTTTGTATCGGTCAGTTAACTGGATCAGCGGGTTGCCGCCCATCCATCTTGTAGCTCCGCTAATAGGCGCTTTGGGAAGCGAAATGGTATACACCAAGGCGACGCCAACAGAAATGCAGGATTGTTGCAATTGCTCTGCATAATCCTCAGGATGCTGACGCACTATTTTTTTAAGCTTTCCCAGGACATCTTTAAAACCGTCTTTATTATATAGTGGCAGGCTCAGTTTCTGCATAATGATCTCTCCTATTCTCAGCCATGCTGCCATACTGCCAAGTGCAGTTTGATGAACAGGTGATCGCCTGAAACTGGTAGAAGCATATTGCAGAACATAAATGTTTTCCCACTGCATGGTGGATGCTACCCCGTAAAACTGTAAACACTCTTCCACCATAGCAGCGTTCGGCCGTTCTGATTTGATAAATCCATGACTTTTCAACTCTTTTATTGGTTGCATCTTAAGCCAGTCTTTACATTCTTCCAGCGCCTCTTCCTGTTCAATCCGGCTAAGTGTCTCCCTGTATTTAATTTCCCTTGTGAGCCAGAATGCTGAATCGATACCCAATACCTTTTCCAACTGCAGGGCAGTATTAACTGTAATAGGCTCTTTCCCGGTAATGATATCATGAATTTTCGAGGGCTTCTTTCCCATCCTCTCAGCCAGTTCTACTTGTGTCATTCGCAAGTGTTCCAGCGTTTCTAAGATGGTATCACCAGGCTTGGATAATAGTTCTCTATCGTCTTTTAATCTTGTACTCATATTCGGTTTTCTGTTTCTTAATGATAATCCTTGGTTCCGGTAATAAGCACGTCGGTTACTTTTCCGGTATCAATTGAACCATCCTCCTGCAAAGGGACGGGGTTGTGATCCAGTTCGAAGATCATGCGGTGATTTGCTGAGATATCTACCGCCCATTCTCCTGTCATATCGCCAGTAAGAGGATGGCAATTTGCACCCGGTATTTGCAGCAGGACTCTAAGTGATTCAGAGGCCTCAATTTCCGCAAGCCTCCTGCTAACCCTCACGGCATTTATTCCGAAAGCTTTTTTTATCTCGGTTGCACCGGCCAGCTGCTTTTTCAATTTATTCGATCCGTAATCAATTTTCATAACAAAGATAATAATAATTACCCTAAAAGGGTAATATTTTTTTAATAACGCAAAGGTTAAGAAATTTTTCGCATTTAAACTGGGATTCCGCACTCTTTTTTGAATTCCCTACTACGGTGTTTTTCTAACTATTCAAAACCTGTAAAACAACAGCCTTTGAGGTAAACAAAAAATAGTAGAAATACGAGAAAATCAATTTTGAAAGGCACCGTTATTCTTTCTTCACCTTCATATGAAATGCATGGTCTATAATAAGGCCGACGGAACATTCACAAAAACGAACGCAAAAAATCGTAGAAATACGCCGTTTTTATTCTACCCGAAACTTATCTTACCGGCTTACATCAACCTTAAAAACCTATGGCCCAGAAAATTGAAAGCGATAAGCTGCTTGTAAACGAAATATTTAAAAAATGGTTTAGAATTCCTGAATATCAAAGGCCCTATGTTTGGGACAAAGACCAGGTAACTGAATTGCTTGATGACATCATGCAGGCCAGAAACGCAAACCCTGTGTCAGAATATTTCCTCGGGTCCATGGTTTTACAAAAAAGAGAAAAGCAGGATGGCGATACAACTTATACTGAATATGATTTATTGGACGGACAGCAAAGACTCACCACCCTCTTTTTAATAACAGCTGTCGTCAGGGACCTTTCAACGGCAAACGCGACACGCGTAAAAACCTGCCATGAAACCATTCACCAAATGGCTAACCCCGACGATAACATTCCTGAAAGACTGCGTATTGTTTTTGATATCAGAGACCAGGTAAAGGATTTCATAAATGAATACATCAAAGAGGAAGGAGGAACAAACAAGGAAACGGAATTACGACATAAAATAATGGATGCTGAAGAAGATATCTCGATAAGAAATATGTCCAAAGCAGTTCTAACTATCCGCGAATTTTTTAGAAATAACAGGATGGATGATTTCTTTCCTTACCTCCGTTCAAATGTGCTGATGATTTATGTTTCCGCTGAAGAACTGGAAGATGCTTTCCGCTTATTTACCATTATGAATAGCCGGGGCGTTAAACTTCGAAACAGTGATATTTTAAAAGCAGAAAACCTCGGTAAAATAAAAGACAATTCTAAACGCCTGGAGTTAGCAAAAAAGTGGGAAGAAACGGAGAGCTACTTTGCGGAAGATTTCGATGCTTTCTTATCGCACTTAAGAACAATCCTGGTGAAGCGAAAAGCATCGGCAAGCCTGCTGAAAGAGTTCGAGGATAATATATTCAATCCAAAGTCTTTTGACCGGAATACTAAAACCTATTTGCCGGCTTCCTCTCTTTTAAAAAAGGGAGAGGACACTTTTCGTTTTGTAGACAGGTATAAAAAACACTACGAGCAATTATTCGACAATGATAATTACGGGCTAACAAACAGTTTTGAATTATACAATTTTTTGCACCTTATGCAAAGGGGTTTCGAAGCTGATTTCTGGGTGGCTCCTTTATTAAGATACTATGACAAATTTAAAACATCCAAACTGGTAAATTTTGTAAAAGCACTGGATAATAAATTTTCGAACGATTGGCTTATTGGTTACTCACCAACGGAGAGGATTGAAAATGTAAATGCGATCATTCAACTAATTGATGACGCAAAAACAGAAGATGAAGTGATTCTTGGCAGCGCCTTACAATTAGATAAAACCGAATTACTTGGAGTCCTGCAGGGGACAATTTATGGGAGGAGAGCAGCAAGGTATGTGCTCTTAAAACTTGACTTGTTGTACCATGGCCATACAACTAAAACGGAAATGCCGGAAACAATTAGTATCGAACACATACTACCACAGAACCCCGGTGACAACAGTGAATGGAAAATTTTCTATACGGATCTTGAAAGAGAAGAATGGACTGGTAAAATCGGGAACCTGGTGTTAATCTCGAGAAGAAAAAATTCATCGCAAAGTAACAAGGACTATGCTGAAAAAAGAGATAAATACTTTAAGAATAATGTCGAGCTGTTTAGTAACTCTATCAGGATTTACCAGCATTTTCCTACCTGGACGCCAGCTGATTTAACTAAAAATCATAACGAGGTGTTGGTAAAAATCCGCCAGGGTTTCGCAATTTGACGAAAGATATAGGACTGGCACACCGCAAAATAAACACGGAATGGAAAATGAAAAGATAAATGTATTGCTTAAAGAAAACCAGAACCTGAGAAGTGAACTGACGATGGTATCAAAAACGGTTCATAACAGTTTTTTTGCTTTCATTACTACGTTTGGTTTGTTTATCGGGCTTCTGGCAAATATAAAAAGCAAAGAAGTTTCAATAACGAACAGTGAAATTTCCATCATGACTTTTATAGTCAGTCAAATTGAAATCATTATCATTGTTTACAATGTTTTATTATCCTCAGATATTTTTGCGAAGGCAGCTTATATAGCGCACATTGAAACGAAAATAAATGAATTACTAAAAGACAAACTTATTTTCTGGGAAACCAGTGTTTCGCCTTTCGTTCAAAGGAAAGGAACCTTATTACTGTCAGAAGTAATTCTTTATTGTTTCTACTCTGGTATTTTTATTTCACTTTCAATATATGGCTATGATAAAAACGAGGATGCGGTTTTGCCAGGAATACAAATTATTGAAATCTTGCTCGTCTGTTACTTGTTATTTAAGATGTCCCGGGAATATGCTAACGTAAAGAAATATATCGCCGGCACTTTGAATGAAGGCCAGAAAAATTCCGGTGAACCTCGTGATCTATACCTTGTACCTGCCGTAACTTTTATCGCGGGAATTTATACTTTTTCAATAATCGGACTTCACACGCATTCGTTTTGGTTTCATTCAGATTTTGATGTACCTATATTAAAGTCTCCTTCCCTGTATCTTGGTGATAGTATCTTCATCCCTCTTTTTAATTACCTGTTAGTTTTGCTCTATAACAAGACAAAGAATCAAATCAACTATAAAAAGCATATCCGTTTTTTTAAAATATATCTTGCTGTCGCCCTTGCGTTTTCGTTGTCGATAGTTTACATCCAGCACAATGCCTGGACCAAGGATCAGTACACAGGCTTCATTGATTTGGAACTTAACAAATTAACCCTTGGAGGTTGGTACCACCTGATTTTTGCTACGCTTGAAATGGTGATTATGCTGTTATTTTTTGCGATGCTGACTACACTAATCATAAATAAGAACAAGCCGGGATTTCTCTTCGCCGAGAAACTGGTCTGGGTCTTTTTTTTATATTCTGCCTGCGCGATTCCGGATCTTCTTGTTAAGCTAATTTACGTAGCACAAGAACACGATTTAGTAAAAGGCTTTATAAAAAATGTTACCGACCTTAAAGTATTTGCAGCTGGGATATTGGTTGTTATTGCATATTACCTTCTCAAGGTATTTCATTACAGCAAGTGGCACTGATACTTTTTTAAAGCTGTTATAGATTATGATAAAGCATAGCCAGATTTGGAACGTCGGCGCGACAAATTACAACGACTCCTTTTTATTTTTTCGTTGCTCCGAAGTGCTCTGTTTCATAGGACACTTGCGGTTATTCTTTAATTCCATACAATAATCAAATAACCTGTTGTATTCCTCCATCCTATTGCCGACTTCCCGGGAACGCCTTTTATGGTTGCTCTGCGTCTATCTTTCAAAGTCTTTCCTTAGCCTCTCGTCATAGTCCTTGCTATACTTAAACCAACTTTGAATATTGTAAAACAGCTGTGAGATCACCCTCTACTCATACAAATATTCGCATGATCGTAGAACTACGATTGCTTAAAATATCTTTTTTGTATATCATGCGGTTTATTTTGAACTATAAACAATCTAACTGATGGGAACTTATCGAATCTCAGGTATTTGGAAAGGTGCCAATAATGTAATTACACACTACGCCTTCCATAACGTTGATACAAGCTCGACGGGAAGAGCGACCAAATTGACCAAGGCTCAAGCCATAAGCTTGGTAGAAACTCGCGGAAATATCGTAACAACCTGGCTTTGGGATTATGCCAAGGCATTTTGGAAAACAGGTGAAAAAGTAGAAGTTGTAAATGGATCAACAGGCAAATATCTCAGATCAAATCCAGATAATATATTAACAGACAACTTAGGACACTTAATAGATTTTGATTGGATTTCTCCTTAGGCTCGATGTATACTCCAAGTGAAATTTGGAAACAGGATACTAAATTTTTATTTTTTTTTACAAAAACCTTAGCCTTGAAAAAGACATTACCTCTATTAATGCTTTCCTCCCTCGCCTTTTTTTTCTCGAATGCACAGGAGGAACCATTCAAATACATTACAATCGACAATATTCATGTGTACGAATATGATCTGATAAATGAAAATGCAGATAAGGATAAAATAAGGATTGTTCTTCCTGGAATAAAATTCAGAGTGATTGGCGAGAAAAGGACTGCAAATGCTTTAGGCGACGTTTATGTTATACAGTTTGATAAGATCACCGGGGAAGCTGCAGCCTATAAAGCGGACAAAACATTAATTAATTCTACGAACACTGGTGGCGAGGCATATTACTGCGTTAAGGCTAATGAATTTACAGACAAATTTGTTAAGAAGCACTACAGAATACTCTTGTACAATGCAAAGTGGAACATAGGTACATTGATTGTGCCAGTGAAAATAAGGCCTGCAGTTGACGGTGCAGCAAAGGATTTCACAACAGATGTTGGTGTAGGTGCATCGTTGGGCTTAAGTGCCCGCATATCACATTATAATCCACACTATTTAAGTATAGTTGGGTTTTTTGGTCCAAGTGCGGTAAACGTAGACAGTGTATCTACAAAAGGTTACGAAAAAAAGCCAGGTACCAAATGGATCTCATTAACCGGTGGTATGGGCGTTATTCTTGAACTCGGAGCCTTCCAGGTAGGTTATGTATTGGGTAGGGATTTTATTGGAGGTCAAAACGGGAAGAATTATATCTACAATAATAAGCCTTGGCATTCATTTGGAATAGGCTATCAATTCGTGAAGAAGGGCAATTAAATGCGGGTTATGACTTATCCTTTTGAATTTAAAAACTTGGTATCTCTTCTTTTTTAATTCTAAGTATAGCCACTGATGATTGTTCAAAAACTTCAAAATTAAGATACATATTGATCGGATAAAAGTTCTCCTGATATATCCGCAACCATATCCTTTCGACGATAACCATTTTACAATCGGGCTTAATTATTTTGTGGTATTTTAACTTGTGCTGGGTTCTTTATATTATTCATAAAGACCATCGTTTAACCTATTGAAAGTACTGGCATTCAGTGGCTTTCATTCCAGAGACCTGATTTGCGAAAAATTAATTCGGTGAATTTTCTTGAGACGATATACAATTTCTTATAAATGTTCGCTTTAATGCTAATGCTTTAATGCTGGTTTTTAAATTGTAGAACTACGAACATGCACTAAAAAGGTAATTTGGCTGGTTATGTTTTGAAACAGATCTCGAATCAGAAGTTACTTCGAGATTAATACCCCACCTCAAAATATTGCAGTATCACATACCGCCTGTTTCTCATCCGCGTTTCATCAATATTTTGCTTCATAACGCGGTATGCCTCCTCTGGAGAATCAAACCTGTTCGGCTCACCATCTAATTCCACTTCAAGCAGCAACTCGGCCTTAGACTCGCGTCCGCCGCCATGAGGATATTTGTAAAATAAATCAGGTCCTGCACTTTTGACAACTTCATAAATTTTAAATAGCATATGCGCCTTTTCTTTAGCAAGATTATATGAAATTGTAAACGGCAGCAATCGTATAACTACTAAAAGAATCAGGATAGAATTGTTATAAAATCTATACAACATTTATATTAAAATAATTTCGTAGAACTACCATGTTGAATTTAAATTTTATGAGCATCATTGCTGTAAATTTTTAAAAACATGAGCAATCCCTTTCCTCCAAAAAATCATTCAATTCCATTACAGCAGGCAATTGATATGACCAAACGTTACCGGGACAATAAAGAAAAAATCCTCGCCCCCGGGGTTGATAAAGAGACCCTCGCCCTTTGCGAAACATTTTCAACCCAGGCTGTTTCTGATGTGATTAGCCAGGCTGGGGCTGTATCCTTCCGTATCTACTATGGAATGGATGATAATTTAAAAATTCATGCTATCTTGGTTGGGGTGGATGAAGAAGGAAAAGATCTTCTTCCTACTTCTGGTAGTTTTAGCGCAGAATTTAGTAACGAGTTTGATACGGACACTGACCCGCCGATTGAGGAAGATGCCTACCGGTGTCCGCCAAGCTGTCCGCCCGAATCATCTTTAAACACGCCTTAATGCCGAACTGGCTTTATGAATCATTGGGTTTTACAAATATTTTTCCCTTCATTTTGGCGCTGGTATATTTTAGGATGTCCCCTGATGCATACCGGCCCTTTTTTTTCCTGGTATGGCTGGGAGCATTAAACGATTGGTTCAGTTTTCTTCTATTTCATTATTTCCATACCGCTAACTTTATTAACTCAGGTATCTATGCACTGTTTGATTTCTTATTAATCATTTGGCTTTTTCATAACTGGAATAAGCGAAAATCGAAAATGATATTTTACCTGGGTATTGCAGGCGTCGTAATATGGGCCGTGGATAACCTGGTAATGCATTCGCTCAGGCAAATAAATTCTTTATTTCGCGTTTACTATGCGTTAATCATTATTTACCTGGTCATTTTGGAAATCACTGAATTTGTTTTTACACGGAGGATAAATTTATTAAAGGATAGCCGGTTTATTATTTGTTGCGGTTTTTTATTTTTTTATAGTTTCCGTGCTTTTTTTGAAACCTTTTATTTAATAAAACTTCCGCTGAGCAATGAATTTTATGCGGGCCTCTTTTATATTCTGGTTGCGGTGAATGCAGTTTGTAACCTCATTTATGCTTATGCAATTTTATGTTTAAAACAGAAAGAGAAATATACATTGTCTTACTCATAGCTGCAGGCGTAATTACGATTATACTGGTGTCGTTTTTTATCCTCTTGCTTAAACAATATCGTGCGCATAAAATATTATTCAAAGAGAAAATGCTTGCAGAAATTACGGCCACAGAAAAAGAAAGGAAAAAACTCGCGGGCGACATTCATGATGACATAGGCCCGTTGCTCGCAGCTACAAGAATGCAGGTTAAGAAAGCAAGTCCTGAAGCACTGGATAAGGCTGTAACCTATATAGATGATCTCATGGTACAGGTTAGAGCCATTTCGCATACGCTGATGCCCGTATCTCTTTCAAGGCTGGGTTTAGTGGCAGCCGTCAAAGATTTTTGCGACTCGGTCAGCTCCTCGGGTGGTCTTAGTATTACTTATGATTTAGAAGAAACTGGTCTTGGCGAAAATGAAATTCACCTCTACAGGATCATTCATGAGATCGTAAATAATACCTTGCGGCACGCTGAGGCTTCTTTGCTTCATATAACGATCAGGAAAGAAACTCGCAAACTGACAATCGCTACAGCTGATAATGGGAAAGGAACGGATATGAATCACCACAATCCCGGTCACGGGCTAAAAAATATTGCCAGCCGTGCGGAATTACTCGGCGGAGATTTGTATATTGAAACTGCGCCCGGCAAGGGTATGCATTTCACCCTGGAAATTCCCCTTAATGAAATCGCTTTCAGTAATTCTGGCAGATGACCATTCGCTGTTCCTTGATGGACTAAGGATGACTGTACAGGACCTGCCCGGGATAACCATCTGTGCGGAAGCACGCAACGGGGAGGTTCTTTTGCAAAAGGTCCGGCTACACAAACCCGATATTGTGATTACGGATATTTCAATGCCTGTTGTTGATGGCATACAGGCTACACGGGTTATGCGCAGCGATTTTCCGCACATGGGAATACTTGCGCTGTCTATGTATACAGAAAATAACCTGATCATGGAGATGATCAATGCAGGCGCCAATGGTTACCTTACAAAAAATGCGGACCCCGCCGAAATAACTGATGCCATTGATGCGGCTTATATGCTAAGGCCCTATTTCTGTAAAACCAGTTCAAGACAACTTTGTAAAACGCTTGCTGCGAGCCAGTCTTTTTCATTCAGACAGCAGGAACCACTCTCTAAAAAAGAAGAGGAGGTTGTGAGATTTGTTTGCCAGGAGTTGACATCAAAAGAGATTGCGCTTCAAATGCAGGTCTCATTCAGAACAGTGGAATCTTACCGCGCTCGTATACTGGAAAAGATCGGCGTCCGGGGCACAGCAGGAATTGTGGTTTTCGGAATTAAATCCGGGATATATGGTGGTGACAACAATTAACTTTTCACGGCTTCTTTGAGGACGACTATTTTGTTTCACACCATACTTCTATGATTATGAAAAATTGGCCTCCGCGATTGAAACATACAATAATGTTTTGCTTTTGTATGTGTCTGTTAAAAGGAATAGTTTCTTACAATCCTCAATTATTTTTCATCATCCTCATCGTCATCCGAACCTTGTTTATCTTCGTGCGCTTTTTCCAACAAAACAACGAGCCTGCTTTCTTTCAAAAAATTTTGTTCCGCCTGGGAAAGCATATTTTTCATCTTTATGGAACTACCTGCAACGCCGCTATTAATAATCTCATCTATAATATCTAAAACGGTTTCAAGCCACGCCGGCCTTCTGGGAAACAACCTTCGGATAATTTTTTTTATAGTAAAAATGATCTGGGTAATGCCAAAATTGCCGACTAAGGAACCAATGCTTGGTAAAGCAAGTTTTAAACTTTTGGCCACTACCACTCCCGATGAAACTCTCAAAAAAATTTCTACATCCTGCTGATGTTGTAAAGTTGCTTTTGCCGACGCGTCCCGGATTTGAAGAGACAATTCCCTGAATTGGTTGCTCAAGACAGGTGCGAAGGAATTGATTATATTTTTTTCATCTTCATCAGCAGCTGCCTTTAATAAAGCAGTAGTAAGATCTGCAGGTATTTGCTCAAAATACTGTAAAAATTCCTCGAGCTGGGTTTTGGTTTCTTTATTGTTTTCCAAGGCTTAATAGTTAAGTTATATATGCTTACTCTCAATACAGTTTTCAGCTTCCCTGTTTAGATGGTCTCTAATATGAAGCAAGCTATGACCCGGTGATGGGAAAGTCAATCGTAGAACTACGTGATTCAATTACTGCGAAGACGAAAATGCTTTGAACGTAATTGAATAAATCAATAACTACCGGGATTTTCCCCGACTTCAAATGGGGATAAAACGATTTTCTATCACCTGAAAAAATATCAATCTTGTCTTCAACTAAAACTCAAGTAATGAAAACCGGAAAAATTATCTCTGTTGTGCTTTTAGCAGCACTGGCTATTTGCATCTTCTATCTCTTTAAATACAAGTCTGACGCGGAGAAATGGCGTTCCATTGAAACCTTAGGAAAAAATTACCAGGCAAAGAAGGAATCACGCATGAATAACCTATATGGCGCTTCTGGTTCACATAAGGTACCTATTGACAAGAGCCTGGCAAAAGACTTTAGGGCTGCGTTTGAAACATTTGGACATGGACATATGCAAAAAGATTTTACCCGGAGTGTCTGGATCGACAAAGCTGAACTTGCGCGTTATTTATATTATACACTCGACCCAAAATATAATGCTGATGGACTTAGGATATATTTTGCCACATACGAAAGTCCTGATATGCCACCAGGATTCCCACTCGCAAAAAAAATGGGTATTATTACGGTTGCCACTGTCTTAAACAATGGCTTTCATAATGACACTATGTGGAAAACCACAACAAAGACCTTTGACTATTATGAAGGGCTGGAAGACTACCATGATCTTTGCCCTCCACAAACTAATTGCGACAACAGTACAACGATCTGGCCATGAACATCATTTTAATTTCAGAGATTATTGCCACTTTAATGGGCCTGGCAGCATGGAAGTCTGCCAGGCCTGAATATTTGAGAATAGTTATCGCTTTAATAGTATTGACATGCCTGATGGAAAATACGGAAGAGTTTTTGCCACATTTGGTCAAAAGACGCTTCCGTTTCCTTATTTATAATATATTCTCACTTATCGAAATCTCCGCTTGGATGATGTTTTATTTCAACGTATTTAAAGCAAGCCAGCGCTTGAAATTATTCGTAATCATTCTTGGTATTACAAGCATCTTATTTTCATTAACAGAGCTAAGTATTTATTCCACCTGGTTTAGGTTTCATGTTGATTCTTATCGCTTCTATAGCTTGTCCATGATCTTTTTATCCGTTGCCTTTCTTTGGAAACTAATGAACCTTGATGAAATCTATAGTATCTGGACGGATCCTGTTTTTTGGTTTGCCGCTGCTGCTATTATTTTCCATAGTGTCTTTTTTATACATCTGACCGTTATAAACATTAAAGCATTTGCAAATGATCCCGGAAGTATCAGCGTTTTTAATACACTGCTTGACATAGCGAATGTTTTTTATTATCTTCTCTTATGCATTGGCTTATACCTGAGTTTACGCAATTATTGGAGGTTCAAACATCCGTCCAGCAAAATGTGATATTTTTTGCAGGCTTATTGGTTTTATTCTTTTCTATTGTTTACATTCTTTTTTTTCTATTGGCGAGGCAGAAACAGAATGCATTACTTTATACACATAGAAAAATGAAAAATGAATTTGAAACACAATTATTACAGGCAAAAATTGAAACCCAGGATGAGGCCCTCTCCTTCGTGGCCAAAGAATTGCATGATAATGTGGGCCAGTTATTGAATAGTGCCAAACTCCTTGCGGGAGTCTGTAAAAAGAACCCGGTTAAAGCAAATGAAATAATTGATATAATTGATGAGACGCTTGCCCAAACTATTAAGGAAATACGTTCCTTATCAAAATCACTGAGTAAAGAATGGTTAACAGGCTTCAGTCTTATTGAAAATCTCAATGCTGAAATAAAAAGAATTAACTACAGCGGCCAGATCAAAATTGAGTTTAATGATGAGTTACAGCTGGAGGTTCCGAATAACACGCAATTAGTATTGTTCAGGATTGTTCAGGAGGCGATCCAGAACGTTATCAAACACGCCTCCGCTAACCTTATTGTAATCACAATGAGCCAAAGCTCGGAATTATTGAAAATCACACTATCGGACAACGGGCAGGGAATTACCAAAGAGGTACAGGACGGCATGGGGATGGCGAATATGAAACACCGTACCAGGCTTCTTGGGGGCACCATTGAATGGCTCTGCATGCAAAGGGGGACTACCATTGAAATTACACTTCCAATTAAAACGCTAATCGCATGATTAAAATCGGGATCATTGATGATCATCAATTATTTGTAAAATCATTAAGTCTGCTTTTAACCAGTCTAAAGGATTTTGCTGTAACAGTTGAATCACTGAATGTTGACAACCTTGAACAAAAACTTCGTACTATCACTGATCTACCCGACATCATGCTTATTGATGTTAATATGCCTGTCAGAAATGGGGTGGAAGCTGTACGCTTACTGAACGAACAATACCCATCCATTAAGCTGGTGGCCCTATCGATGGATAATGATGACCTGACAATAATCAAAATGATAAAAGCAGGTTGCTGTGCTTATTTACTAAAAGACACCCACCCTGACGAATTAGAAAAAGCGCTTCTTGAAATTCATGCAAAAGGTTTTTATAACGGAGATGCGTCCAATATTAATTACAGGCGTCTTATTATGATTGAAAAAGAAGAACAAGCACTTCATCTGAATGAGAAAGAAAAAACCTTTCTTCAACATGCTTGCAGTGAAAAAACTTATAAGCAGATAGCTTCAGATATGAACGTGAGTGAAAGAACGATAGATAGCTATAGGGAAGCACTGTTTCACAAACTGAAAGTCCAGAGCCGTGTTGGTCTTTGCCTGGAAGCTCTCAGGAAGCAACTGGTAATTATGCCCGACCGGGGAAAAGAGCGACAACATATGGGATAAACCCCATTGATACTTTTTTTCAAAGTTTCCATTTTTACATCTCAAACTAAAGTTATGCTGAGATGTAAAATACTCACTGCGTTTTTTTTTATTTTATTGTTAAGCAGTTGCGGTGTCAGGAAATATGTTAATAAGCAATATCCCCCTGTTTCATCTGCTCAAAAAAAATGCGAAAGCCTTTCCATGCAGCGAGAAGCTTTTAGACAGATACCTTCTGTTGACATTGGAATGAGAATAAGCGGAGCTCTGCTGGACAGCCTCGCGGACTCTTTTTTAATAAGAAAGTACCTGGTTGATGCAAGACTAAGCATTCCAAATATTGACAGTCTTAAAATCCTCCAGCTGCCTGCACTGGCTCTTGGTAAGCAGGAAATCATTATTAATTCCCGGTTCGATGTTTATCCTTCTCAAAATAGATTTGTAAAGAATTTAAAACTCACTGTCAGCGGAGCTGTTTATCCAGGTATATCCGGAGATAGCCTTATTCTCAGTCCAGCTTTTACTGCCATACATCTTGACGATATCAGGCTGAAAAGGTGGGCCTTTTTGAGACCGGGTATTAAGAAGGCGGTAAATACTTTGTGCAGGGACTATATGGATAACATTAATGGTCAGATACATGATTTTAATGTGAGGATTGACTACCCCCCTTACTCCGAAATTCCCCTTTCTCAAATAATTGGCCATAACGACAATATCAGAGTAGTACAAAATGATACTTTCAAACTTGAGCGTAAGTTTATTTATCCTGCTGTACTGGTAGAACCCGGTGGCCTCCTGCTTTTATCAGCTATCAGCGATAAAAAAATGGACAGAAATATGCCTCCCAAACCAGCTGCTTTATTACAAAGCCTAACCGGTATATGCAATGATGTTGCCGGGTTCGAAAACAATTTCGCAGCATTTGATTCGTCCTTTTACAAACAGTGGAATCTTAGCCTTGATTCTATTGGTCCTGCAGATGCAGCAATGGCAAATGTTCAAATATCATACAACTTGCTTTCGCGTGTAACAAATGAACTTTTAAAAGATTTGAATTTTACACTTAGCTATAACTTAAATGAGCAAAGCATTTTTCCTGAAAAAGAAATTTTATTAAAAGATATTCCACGGCCTGATTGCGATGCAATACATTTTGATTGTCCACGAGAAAATTGTTCGGACGTGTTAAGTAATTGCGGAAGTTGCGGCTGGCTGGATCCTCTTTGTGACATCAGGTGGATGGCATGCCAGGCGACTAACGGGCTTAGATATGCAAACTGCCAGGCGAATAATGCGGCCAAAACAGTTTGGTGTGGTGTACAGCTAGCCGCCAAAAAGGCACTGTGTTATGCTGAAATCGGTCTTATTTTTATTTATGATAATCTTTTTAAAGACATTGGCAGGTTTGGCGGTTATGCAAAAGTGTCGGGAAATATTTACGGAACAATTTCTAAAGTGCTCCCCGATGGTTTACGATCACTGGAATTAGAAGGTACCCTCCAAAGTGATGTGAACGCTGAGGTTAAAATAGATTTTAAGCCTTCTGGCGTATTAGGACATCTTGCCTGCACTTTCCCGGCACATGAAACATTTCATATCAATGGTATACATAACGATGAGCCAGGTTTAGATATAAAACTAAGTATAGAAAAAGTACAACAAAACAATGAGTGCAAATTGCTCATCAGGACAGACGAGCTTACTGTACCAGTTAGTTTCCCCATCCCGCTATTAGCAGCAGTTTTATTAAAACCGGGCTTTGTTCTTAATTGCGGCATCGGAATACAAGGCGCAATCCTGGTCTCTTCAGTAATGGCATTACTAGGTAACCAGGATTTTAAAAATTACCTAAAAGCAGCACTTTTCGGTGAATACAAAATGAAGTTTCATCAAAACTTGGAGATACAGCTACCTCCTATCAATATTAGTCCTTACCCGGGGAAACGAGTCAACTTAAATCCCGCATGGGGCAATAATGCAATCATCTATTCACGGTTAAAATAAATTTATGCAAATAAAAATATTTTTTATACACTTGGCTTTACTCATTTTTTCAATCAGGGCGGATTCGCAAACCGAGATCCAAAGTCTTCAGTACAGGATCATCATGACATCGATGTCAGCAAAGTATGATTCGGCTATTTATTACGCCCAAAAACTTACTGCTATTGAGCCTTCCGCTCGCAATTATTTATTACAGGGATCAGTATTTGAGCTAAAGAAAGATTATGCAACTGCTGATCACTTTTATCAAAAAGCAGTCAATATAGCGGGTACGAACCAGGCTGATATTTATAGTGCATTAGCTTATGTATACTATAATCGAAAGAACCTGGATAAAGCCATAACCTATTCTATGCAATCTCTGAAGGTGGATAACAATCAACCGTCGCTCCATTATTTCGTGGGATCTGTTTTTGAATTGCTACAAAATAAAGATAGCGCCAAATCACATTTTAATAAAGCATATCAAGCCGATACTTTGAAAGAGCTTTATGCTCAGAAATTATACAATTTAGGCTACGAAGAAGGGGAGTATACAGACCAGGAACTTTACCTGAAAAAATTAATTGCTTTGGGAAATAATACACTCAACTATCAAGCAACGCTTGCAGGAATATATATGCAACAGGACGAATATGGGAAAGCTGCGGCAATACTAAATGAAATTCTACGAAAGTCGCAGTCAGACAGTGTCTATTTTTCTCTCGGTCAATGTTACATGGAGCTTAATCTCGGGAAGGAGGCCATTAAATGTTTCAAAAAAGCAATTATGTTTTCGGCCGTAGTTAATAAACAATACTATGATGCTCTTGTTGATGCCTATGCATTTATATCGAGGCCCGATAGTGTTATAACCACATACAATGAGGGTGCATCAAAAGGCATTGTCAGTTACCAGCAATGGCTGATAAATAATGGAGGAATAAATACCTTAAACATTCCAGCCGCTAACCAAAATGATTTTTCAAAAATAAACGAACTTTTATTCCGCAGGGATTACAGGCGGGCGATTCTTTTATTGAATGATTATAAAGAGAAAAAAGTTACACCCAAAAATGAATTTTATCCAATGATGGCTGCAGCTCAGTTCGGCCTGAGAAATTTTAATGAAGCAAAGATGTATATCACCAGGGCAATAGAACTTGAACCCCTCAAAGAAGATTATCAGTTATTATATATTGCAACCCTTGAAAAGTTGCGGGATTATAATGAACTGATCAAAGAAGCAAACAAGTTGCAGGGATTGAGTAATACAGGTCCTGATTTCAACAGATTCATTTTATGGAAAAGTTATATAGGCCTTAAAGACTGGAAACAGGCTGTGATATATAAATGAAATAACACAGCAGTCAGTTTTTGGCTCTGATCACATTAGACTGTTAACTCAAAAACAAACAACAGGGAGATCGCTGAGTCCCTGAAGCCTATCTATCAAAAACGTCTATGATAATTAATAGTAATTAGGCGGTGCTGGAACCTGCCTGGCGCATGAATGGACTAAAGATAATTGGCTTAAAACAATATTTACAATTTGTGCGTTCATTCCAGCAATGAGACAGTCAGTTTGATATTTTCATTTGCCCCGAATTGCCTTTAGCTTAAATGAAATAAAAAAATCGCGTATTTATACGTAACCTTCATATTCAGTTCTTTTTTATATTGGGGTACATGGAATTTTATAAAGAAGTCAGGATTTCTGGTGGTGTTAAAGATTTAGCCGATACTTATAACTGCTATTGGTTATTGGATATTATATTATCGAAACAGGCAGGTTTAAAAGGACTGCATTTTCAGATTTGGAATTTATTGAAATTTGAGAATAATTCTGCACTTCTAATGTGTGAAAACGCAAGCAAACAAATGGCGGCTTATGAGGGAATTTCGAAAATAGATTCGCTGTTCCCTAACATAACAATATGGCTTTTTCATAATTTACTCATTTTACCACACGAAGCTTTAAAAATTGTTACGCCTAAGGATTACTAAGTTGTGTTTCGGATCTGCCGGAGTTAAATGAAATTCTTTGCAGCATAAATTCTAAGGGCTATAGCCCTAAAATAATTATTATATAATTTGATGAGTTGGATGTCTGCCTATATCCGTGTTTTAAACCGTCAGTATTATCGTTATAAGGTAAAGTATATATACTATTGCAAGAACCCAATGCTAATATTATATTGTTAGCTAAGATTAACCTTAAACTCATGAGCTTTATTAAACATAGACACAGGGATCCTGATTACCCTTTTATTTACAGGCTAACCGATCTCTTGGTTACACTTAAATCTGTGTGGCTCCTGCTTGTTTTTGATCTTCTCGCTTTTCTGGCTCTTATTGCCACTTCACAAGGGTCTGATATGATTCTTTGCGTAGGCGAAGATATTGCCCGGTCATTCAATCATATGATCAGTCTTTTCTCCCCGCACTCATTACAAGGAACCTGGATTATGCCGATGGTGTGGTTACTGGTGTCAATTTTATTCTGGAGTATTTCTTCAGAGTTTTGTGCAAGGCTCTTTATTTATCTTAAAGATACTTCAGGACGAAGTTTATCACCTACCAGGGTAACTGCAAGGAAAACGCTAGAAAAAAAAGCATCAGTAGCGGCACTTTTTTTTCCTATGGTCGTAACAATACTTGGTTTTATTATCACGATCTTAATTAACTATAGCGAGCTAAACAGGGCCGATAATCTTAATAAAAGCAATAACACAGACCACATTATCCTCGCCCTTGTCTTTATTACTGTATTAATCTTGCTTGAAGCAAGATTGGTATACTGGTTATACCTTCAAAATGGTATTCATAATCTCTCAAAAAAATATAAATGGTTATCATGGACACGTTTTGAGGGGCAGGAAAAATTATGGGCAGAAAAATTATACGGCATATTGAATGAGGTAAGGGTCGAGTTGCCCTTAACTTATCAATCTGATACTCATGACCTGCCTCGGGATCAGGTTTTACCCAATGGTATTGTTTTACCGAGGGCTTTTATTGCACACGCCCAAAACCCGTACCCTGATCCAAATGTCAGTATCTGGATGTTCAAAATTCCGGCCCGCTTTTATAAATGCCTGAGAACACAGCTCATTGTTTTTATGGGTATCGCAGCTGTTATTATTCTCGGTTTTTCATTGCTGATACCCATACATCTTTACCGGTATGTTGGGTCCCTGGCTATTATATTTATCGCATTTGCCAGTTGGCAGCTGATCTATGCCGGGATTTTTTTCACAGATAAAGCGCAGCCATTTCCGGTTAGGCTGACCTTACTCGTATTTCTTGTAGTAAGTAGCTTTATTAATCGCGATCACGAAATCAGGGACCTGGGACAGGCATCAGGAAATAAAACCCAGTTGGCAGACCATTTTAACCGCTGGTTCGATCATCTTTCAAATGCACCAGGTCCTATGTATAAATGTGGTGACAGTATACCTGTTGTGTTTGTGACGGCAGAAGGCGGTGCTTTAAGAACAGGTGCCTTTACTTCTATGTTCCTTGCTGCCTTATCGGACAGGTTCCCCCTGTTTAATAAGCACATTTATTGCTACAGTTCTGTATCTGGCGGAAGTCTGGGAGCAAACTTTTTCAATGCAACTATGCTCAATCATAATGTTAATTCTGTTAATAAAACTTATAAGGAAGATGCGGATAATTTTTATAAAAATGATTTCCTCGCTGCTTCGATAGGAAAACAGCTGTTTGGAGAAGTGATCAATTATTTTATCCCGGTGCACATCATTCCTTTCGACAGGGCTATTGCATTGGAAAGATCCTGGGAAGAAGGCTGGAAAAATACGGATACAGTGAAGAAACATAATTATCTGGCGGCAAGTTTTTCTAAAATGATGAGTGATACACTACCCGCCATTTTCATTAATACAACGGAAGCGGAGACTGGCTACCAATGTCTTTGGAGTAATGTTGCTCTGGACAGTCTTCCCCTTTGTGCAGATGGGCAGTCAAGGGACCTTATGAAAAGAACGGGAAAAGATCTTCGCTATAGTTCTGCGATAGGGCTTAGTACGCGCTTTCCCTATATTTCACCGGCGGCCACAATTTTTTATTCCCCAGGTAAAGGAGTCATAACAAAGCGTCATTTCCTCGACGGGGGTTATTATGAAAATAGAGGGACAGAAACCATGTTGCAGGTTTTGAAAGCGCTTCCGCTAACTGGCAAGAAAATAAAACCTTACCTGCTTCAGTTTAATTTTGCTGACAACGACACAACATACGGTACTATCAGGTTGTTTAATGAAGTCACAGAAATCATAGCAGGTCTCTATGGAACTAGAACAGCAAGGGGAGCCATTGCAAACCTATACCTGAATGAGTATATATCTTCCAAAAAGGGTGTAGCCGTGTCTTTGAGTTTGCCTCTTACTGCAAAAAAATTTCCCATGAACTGGGTATTAAGCCAGACAGCTGTGGAAAGGTTAAATAAAGCAATAGCCACGATGGTCTCACTTAATAACACTGACACGACGGATACCAGGGATAAAAAAGAGTTGAAAAAAATGTTCATGTATTCGTGTATACCAGTAGAACACTTTCCAGCACAGGGGCCATTTCTAAAAAAATAACCCGGGGTTAAAAGGTGGTACGCAAATGAAGTTTTGCATATTCGAGGGCAAATACTAGTTACCAGGATTTATTTTTTCCTTTTTAAACGTGTACCCTGATTTCTTTTGAACAAATGCAAGGGTCACCCGATAGTGTGAGGGATTTGGATCACCAGGTGCCTTGTTTTCAAACTCGTAGCATTCATATGAATTTGATTTAGGGATATAAATTACTTTCCATAAATATTTAGGCACTACCACTTTGTCCGGCCCTATCTTCCTTTGTGATCCATAATTACCAATAAATACTTTTATTTTATTATTCGCTCTCGCCAGGTCATACTCTCTTTTCTCCAACGTTTTCCAGACCCCTTTATTCAAACTTCCATTTTGTGGGAACATATTGGAAAAATAAAAGCATTCATTCATTCCTTCCAGGTCGCATTGATTATCCTCAGCACTCATGTTATGGCCCCTTTCGAGGTTATCTTTTTTATGTCCGCCATAATCCTTTTGTAAATCGGTTTCTTCAAGAAGGTCTGGGTCAGGATTAAAGCTATCTGTCCTTTCAATATGACCGGGAGAGTGTTTTGGGCAACTTACCATGTTTTTTTCCAAAACGAATTCAACAAGAACAGGAATATGTTTTGAAACTGAAAAATAGGATGTATAATATTTGTGCTTTAGTTTTTGAATATCCTGTCCCGCAATATCTGACAGCAAAAAAAGCATTGCCATAAACAGGACTGAGGTCGGTGTAAGATGTATCCTTAACATAAAAAAATAAGATTAGCTGAAAGAAAGCTTTAAATTAATTTGTCTTCGTTATTTAATGTCAATTAACAAAATGTATATCGGTTTAATATCGTAGTAATACTATGGTATAAACTTCGGGAGCATAAGAAGCTACAATCTATGAGATTCAGGCCAGTAAATGTGAGAAACAGAACCTCATTATAATTTAATAGCAGTTTTCATATTGGCTAAGTTTTTTACTGCCCTATCCAGGAACACATTGATAAAAGAGTAAAATAGAATGGATTACTCTTTTAACGGAACTATGCCTTGAATGTTTAAAATAGAATTCAAGAAATGACATTCATTAATTTCCCTATCATACCACTTTTTGCACTTGCTTGATTCTTTTTGAATTCAGCTGTCAAAAACTGCTTTTTTTACTAAAAAGAGTTTTGTGACTCAAATTTTCATTACCTTTTTTTCTTATAATAATATTATTATGTACAATTTACTTATCGTTATTATTTCCATGTTCCCGACGTCGCAGAAACAAAATATCCCAAATCATAAACTTGCTGATATTACGAAAGAATTTTTGATTGCAAAGGAAAGGTCTTATCAACAATATGCAACAGCTGAAGATGTCGTAAAATTTTTAAGTTATTGCGGCGATAGCGTTGTATACGATCATATTTTAACACCAGCTAAAAAGTTTTCCTTTACCGGAAAGGATATCTGGAAAAGAGGGGCCATTTCTCATCTAGGTGAAACACGAAATGTTAAGATACGGGTCTTAAATATTATTACAAGACAAAATGTAGTGATCGCTGAATTCAGCATGTATAGAGAAACCAGGAGTAAAGATGGTTGGAAAAAAGAAATGGGGAAAAATGTTTCAATTATGGAATTCGACGACGCCAAAAAAATTCAAAAAATAACTGATTATCTATAGTTTAATACTGCTGATGATGCATGTGTCATTTTCCGTTAGTAGTTGAGTGACTTTTACATTCAAGGAAGTTTTCATAAAGTCAAATAATTATTTTTTTTCAAAAAAGACCTCTATAGAATATGAACTTGGAACAAAAACAATATCCCATTGGCAGGTTTGAATATGGCAAACTCTACACACCATCTGAAACAGGTGACTCTTTTGATAAACTAAGGATACTTCCTTCAAGACTTAAGAATGTAGTTTCCTCTTTATTTCAAATAAAATATTCCTTCAAACAAATACGACACTTCTAAGACGCTTTCAAAACATCTTTAAGTAATTCATGCAATGGGTTTTCGCAAGAATGAATAATAAAAGGTAGATGATTTACCGGCAGTTGCTGCCCTTGTGCGCAAGGGCAAGATCCTCCGAATTGCGCAAGTAAACTCCAATTGGTTTCATGATTGTAATCGATCCTTCTTATCGTTGGCACGTTTTATTTTCGTTGCGTTAACATAATGTCGCTCTTCTAATGAACCCCCAGGGCAACTTCTTTTTTAATTCTCTACTTAATGATAAGGTTGTAAATATCTTCTTTCAGGTTTCTGCTGACTGGTAATATGATTTTTCCAAGGTGAATTGAATTACCCTCCATAGCGGAAATTTTAGCTTTTGAAACCAGGTACGATTTATGAATTTTTATGAAAGCGGATGCAGGGAGTCTTTCTTCAATACTTTTTAAACTCGAATACGTAATAAAGGTTTTTTCCTTTGTGATTATTTTTACATAATTCAGCATGGATTGCACATACAAAACATCTTCAAAGTTTACTTTTTCATATTTTCCTGTAGTTCTAATAAAAAGATGACTGGTCTCTCTGGCCTTTTCATCAACGCTGTCACTATCTAACAACTTTTTTACCTTGCTGAATGCCCGGTAAAACCGCTCAAACGATACAGGTTTGACCAGGTAGTCAATTACATCCAATTCGAAACCTTCCAAAGCATGCTGCGGGTAGGCAGTAATAATAACTACCGGTGGCAAAGTATTTCCTCTGATAAAGTCCAGGCCGCTGACTTCTTGCATCTCAATGTCAAGAAAAATCAGGTTAATTAAATTATCTTTCAAAAAGTCTTTTGCTTCTTCAATGTTCTTAGCGGAGCAGACAACTTCCAGTCCATTAATTTGCTTTGCATAATTTTCAATACAGACTCTGGCGAGTGGCTCATCATCAATAATTAAAGATTTAATTTTCATAAAGAGGTAGTTTTAATTCTGCAAGGAAGGTATGTGCAGAGTCATCGATCAGAAGTTCATAATTTTTCCCATAAAGCAGATCAAGTCTTCTTTTTACATTTTTTAAGCCTATCCCATTCCTTGTAAATTGCTCTGATCTACCTGTTTTGGTATTCCAAACTCTTAGCAACAGTGAGTTTCCTATTGTTAAGTCTACTTTTATGCAATTGGGCTTGTCCCGAAAATTTGAAACGTGCTTGAATGCATTTTCAATAAAGGGGATGAGCAATAAAGGCGAGACCATGATATTTTCCGTGCATGTATCGGAAACAAAATCCACGATAGTGTCATATTCCTGCCTGCTTTTTTGTAACTCGATATATGAGCGGAGGTATTCTATTTCCTTGCTCAGTAAAATTTTTTCGCTACTGCATTCGTAAAGCTGGTAACGAAGTAAATCAGAAAATTTTATAAGAAAATCCTTTGCTGTTTCTTTTGAGATATCCATCTGTACATAGATAGAATTGAGGCTGTT
>JAQBNK010000052.1 GCA_028288595.1 Chitinophagaceae bacterium | reverse complement strand
ACATTCTACAATTTGGTCTATTGAGCCACCATTAATTCCAATTGAATAGATCTTATCGTTTGTATCGTTTTCACTTACTATCCAAATCCTTCCTGCACCGATTGATACATCATGCCCCTGTGGAAAGCTGATTACTCCGCTCGTGAAGACAAGATTTCCTGTAGCAGGGTCAAATGCCCTGTAGATACCATCGTACCAACCCGAGGACCATAAGACATGCCTTTCAGGATCGTAAGTAATACCAGGCTGGCCTGTAGCGAAGCTAAAGCCAGTATAAGCGCCCCCTGATTTATTAAACTTGTAAGCTCTTACACCATTGTCGATCCAAATAAAATTATCCTGCAGTGCTATACCAAGTCCTGTGGCTCCAAATGTTGCGGAAGGAATTGTAGCGGAAACATTAAAACCACCACTAAGTGTATTATTTGAGCGATCGATATGCAGGATCACACCATTAAAATCTACGATCCATAACGTGTTATCAGTTGCATCAAAGGCTATTCCTTCAATAGTTGTAGTGACAGGCGCATGGAACCGTGTTAACGGTGTAAGTGTTGTACCAGCGGGTTGAGTAGCTGCAAATTCAAACACATCATTATTTAATTCATTATCCGTAACCCAAACAGTATTGCGTTGTAGATCGTATGCAATTCCGTGTCCATGTCTTAAAGCGCCACCCGACACATTAGTAGGATAAGTATTCAGGCCACTTAAAGATGTAAGTGATCCGCCAACAGAATTAAGTGTAAGCGTTGGAGGTATAACGTCTGCGACTGTAGTTATAGTAACTGCCTGAGGTGAAGAAGTACAAACGCCTTTCACTACCACGTTATAATTTCCCGGAGGTAACCCTGTGAAAGTATTAGAGGGCTGGAAGGTTGTTCCCCCATCTTTTGAATAGGTAAAAGGTCCGGCACCCTGGGCTGTAACTGTAATAGAGCCGTTGTTTGCACCCACACATGTTACATTAATAAACGACGTTGAAACAGTCGGAAGCGGACTAAATGTTACAGTGAGCGGAGCAGATGTTGCCGAGCAGGATGTACCAGGATCTGTTACAGTAACAGTGTAAGTGCCGCCTGTAGTAACATTGATGGACTGGCCAGTTTGGTTGTTGCTCCATAAATAATTATACAAGAAGCCGCCAGGACCTGTAGGTGCTGAAAGTGTAACTGTTGCTCCCTGGCATTGCGTAACAGGGGAGCTATTAGTAATAAAAGCCGGTGGGGTCGGGAAAATATTTACGTTGGCATTGCCATTCATATTCTGGCTGCAGTTGGTAACGGGGTTAGTTGCTACCACACTATAGTTGCCGCTTAATTTATTGCCGAAGCTGATAGCATTTCCTGTTCCTGCTACAAAAGGCCCGATATTATTACCACCGCTCATAAGCTGGTAATTCACTCCCACTTCCGAGCCCGTGAGTCCTACAGCAACAGCTGTTGGAGTGTTAGCGCAATATCCACCACCACCGGTAACATTAAATACCGTTGGTCTAGGATTAAATGTTACAGTGAGCGGAGCAGAAGTTGACGAACAAGTTGTATTAGGATCTGTTACAGTAACAGTGTATGTGCCGCCTGTAGTAACATCGATGAACTGGCCATTTTGGTTGTTGCTCCATAAATAATTATACAAGGAGCCGCCGGGACCAGTTGGTGCTGAAAGACGCACCGTTCCTCCCTGGCATTGTGCAGGGCTGCTATTGATAAAAGCAGGTGGCAGGGGGAAATTATTAACGTTGACATTGCCATTCATATTCTGGCTGCAGTTGGTAACAGGGTTAATAGCTACCACACTATAATTACCGATTAATTTATTACCAAAGCTGATAGCATTTCCTGTTCCTGCTACAAAAGCGCCGATATTATTAGGACCACTTTTAAGCTGGTAATTCACTCCCACTTGCGAACCGCTAAGTCCTACAGCAACACCCGTGGAAGTGTTAACACAATATCCGCCGCCACCGGTAACATTAAATACGATTGGAAGCGGGTTAAATACTACGGTGAACGGAGCAGAAGTTGATGAGCAACCTGTATTAGGATCTGTTACAGTAACAGTGTATGTACCGCCTGTAGTAACATCGATGAACTGACCATTTTGATTGTTGCTCCATGCATAATTATATAAGAAGCCGCCAGGACCTGTTGGTGCTGAAAGACGCACCGTTCCTCCCTGGCATTGTGTACCAGAAGGACCATTATTAATAAAAGCAGGTGGTGGTGGATTGGTAGTTACGTTAGCAACCCCTCTCATACCTTGTGCACAATTGCCTGCACCAGTCGCTGTTACACTATAAGAACCCATTAACTGGTTACCGAAGCTGAGGGGCCCTCCTGTTCCTGCAACTGCACCGCCGATATTGGCAACTCCGCTTTTAAGCTGGTACATCACGCCCACTTCAGAACCACTTAAACCTACCGCAACACCTGTTGGGGTATTAGCGCAATAAGCGCCGCTACCTGTTATATCAAACACGGCGGGCAACGGATTCACTTTTACGGTTTCTGTGTGTGATGTTCCTGAACATCCGTCTGCCAATGTTACCTGTACTTTATAAACTCCTGATTGCGACGGCTGCGATATAAAATAGGATGATTGAGTTTCACCTGCGATGGGATTACCATTTCTAAACCACTGGTAAGTTGCGCCTGCTATAGGGTCCGTGAACATATTAAGTGAACCCGGCATGCAGAACGTTACACTACCACCATAAATAGGTGGATTGAATGGATCATATACTGAACATACACCGCTGATTACCCCACTCACCCAATTGGAAGCAGCACCATTAAGTGTGAAGTTGTTCAATAAACCATCACGCCCATTCGAACTAAGATCTGGCAATAAGGTAATACCTGCGTTATTCACTCCTACCACACCCTGATTGAATTTATAATATTCAACTAACCCGTTTTGCGGACCCTGGTATTCGCATGAATTACTATTTTGAAGTTCGGACTGGCACAATGCCCTGTTCCATATTCTTATTTCATCCATCTGTCCTTTCATCCACCTGTCAGGATACCGGCTGTCTTTACCAAAATGAATAACAGCATTGCTAACATTCAGAATATTATTTACTATTCCGGGTGAAGTAGCGATCAGGTTTCCATCCATATAAATACGGATCCCTGAGGCAGAAGCGGTACCAACAAAGCGATGCCAGCCTGCGGGAACAGGAGCATCGGCATTTTTCCACGTGCCGTTATCGCTCACAAAGAACTGTATAGCCGGTGAAGCAGGGTCGCCATTAAAATGCATCATCCAAACCAACGAATTAGCCCCCTCAATATTTTCAAGGGACTGAGAAATGCCTGACCCTACAGCGCTTGACGGATCTATTAAAACAGACCACTCAACTGTAAGTTCCTTATCGAATGACGTATAAGGATTGGCAATTCTTACGTAATCATTTACTCCGTCAAAATCCAGGGCACCCGCTGGTGGTCCCACTACTATATTCACTGACGCCGTTGCTGAACATCCGTTTGCATCCTGCCCTTTAACAGTATATGTTCCTGCCAATGCGGTTTGTGCATTTGGAATAGAAACATTTTGCTGGTTATTAGCAATAAAACTATTAGGACCGGTCCAGAAATAATTAAGTGCCCCCACCGCATTGAGAAATATTGACTGCCCCTGCTGCACAGGCGAGTTGGATGAGGCTGTAACAATTGGCAGCGGGTTTACTGTGATAGTTGTTGCTCCAGAGGATGCTGTACAATTATTGAAACTTGTAATGGTAACTGTATAAGATCCGGTTTGCGACGCATTATAACCTTGTGCAGTTGCACCTGGTATTATCACTCCATCTTTGTACCATTGGAAGGAGGCACCGTTACTTGCTGTTAATGTAACAAAATTCCCTGCACAGATAGAAGTAGGGCCGCCGGCAGTTATAGTTGCACTTGTAAAGGCCACACCATATTTAGCAGCGAGGTATTGATTCACCTGCTGTATTTCACACTCAGTAAGCACCCGGTTATAGACGATCATTTCAGCGATATCGCCATTATAATTTCCATTATCACCATCGAAGCCTATTCGCAAGTCATGTTGCGCTGCACTGGAGTCAGTATGATCTGTAAATATGGTTACTACTGCTCCATTAAAATAAATAGCTGAACCATTCGGTGTTATGTTATCATAAACAGCTGTCAGAAGATGCAGTGATCCCGGAGCCCCTGCACCTGTAACATTTGTGAAAGTTGGATTAACAGGTCCGAGAGAAACAATACCATCATCCGTGCCTGCCCATGAATCGTAATAAAAACGGTCCCATGCTCCATTATCATTACCCCACAATGCCTGCCCCTGCCCTGAACCATCGTGTGTCGCGGGCTTATACACCGTAAACATAGTGATCTTGGAATTTGCACCTGCCCTGATGTCTACACCTGCAGCCTCCAAAACAGAGCCATGAGAGTCATCAACTCTTGTAAAATGCACCACAGCTTTACCATTGATCTGGTTCGTATTAAACACCACATTGTTTTGCCCAGCCAGTGTTGTAGCATCATGAGCTAAACCGGATTTATCCTTCCATCTGTTCAGGCTTTGATTATTGACAGGATCATTAGCCGGGTTATTATCTGCATCCACATCGGAAGCATCCAGCCACATCAATATTCCATTACTGATATTTGCCGGGCCTGCTGTAGTAAACCTCGCGGCATTAGTTTTATAAGCGTGCTCTTTATCTCCAGGTCCGGATTTCTCTGCGCCGGCTAAAGTTTTTAACCTGTAGTCAGAACTAAGTTTAGCTTTTGTATACGCAATGTCTGAAACCCTGGATGAAAGACCCGCATAATCCAGGAGGTTTTGTGAGTCAGCATAAGTAAAAGACAAAAGGAGAGCCAGGGCAAGTAGAATTTTTCTCATAATAGGGTACTTAGGGTATGACAATAAATGACCAATAACCCGCTTTTATACGGTAAGTGCAATTAAGTATAATGGTATTGTAAACAACACTCCTTCCTGGCGAGGGTTCTTAACGCTGAACTTTATGTGTGTTCGGCAAGAATCGGTGGGTCTAGGTTCTAAAGAGGAGTTGGAAGCTTCATAAAGAAAATACAAACATTCCGTAAAAGCAATGATTGTTGAGAATAATTAGACTATCATGAAAATTACGGTGAACGATAATTGAGATAGCTCTTGCTTTTTTCCCCTGATAGCGCTTCAAGACAGGTGTGCTTTTTGATGCACAAACTAAAAACTACGCTACATGAGAAGTAAGGCACACATCAAGAGTCATCCTCTCCATCCTATCTTAATTGCGTTTCCAATCGCTTTTTTTACAGGCAGCCTGTTTTTTGATATTGCAGGACTGATATGGAGCAATGATTCATTTTGGAACACTGCATATTATTTAAATATTGCCGGGATCATATTTGCATTAATAGCCGCAATACCGGGCATCATAGATTTTATTTATGTTGTTCCACCAAAAAGCTCGGCTAAAAAAAGAGGTGCAAAACATGGGATAACAAATGGGATAACTGTTTGCGTTTTTATTGGTGTAGTATTTTACCGCCGCGGCGCAGATCCTTCACCCTATATTATTCTTGGTCTTGAAATTCTCGGGGTAATACTATTAAGCATCGCAGGATGGATGGGTGGCACATTGGTTTACCGTAATCAAATTGGCGTAGACATTCGTTATGCCAATGCAGGTAAATGGAAGCAGCAATATTTAAAAGATGAAACGCAGCCAATTGCAGTTGCTCAAACTGGTGAACTGAAACTGAACCAGATGAAATTGCTGCACATAAAAGATAAACGAATCGTACTGGCAAGAACTGAAAAAGGTTATGCCGCTTTTGATGACCGGTGTTCTCATAAAGGAGGTTCATTAGCCGGTGGCAGTATGGTATGCGGAACGGTGCAATGCCCCTGGCACGGTACCCAGTTCGATGTGAGTACCGGGCAACTAAAATGCGGTCCGGGTAAGGAAGGAATTGCAGTTTATGCAATAGAAGAAAAAGAGGGGAAAGTTTTTCTAAGTTTTAGCCAGGAGAAATAATGGCTAGGCGCTACATATAAAATTCTGAGTTTGAATCAGTCCGTTAGAAAACAAAAAAAAGTGTTGATGTTGAGTCCGCTTTATCCATTTCTAAAAGCAGAAAAAAATGGGTTGCTAAAAAAAATCGCTTGGGTTTAGCTATAAATATCTCCATATTTATAGCATGAAGAAGCTGCTGATTATTGAGGATGATGAAAGTGTGCTTGACAGTCTTTCTATTTATCTCGGTAAATACTACCAGGTCAATACACTCAAAGATCTTAACGGCGCTCTTGCCCATATTGTAATTAAAGAACCTGATCTGATACTGTTGGATATTTTATTTAGTGAAAGCGATGGCAGATTACTGTGCCGGCAATTAAAAACATCTGCTGACCTCAAACGCATTCCGGTAGTATTGATGTCTGCAGGAAATTTTACAGAAAAACAAATACGCCCCTGCAAGCCGGATGCTTTTATTCCAAAACCCTTCGCTCTTAAAGATGTTTTGAAAACCTTACAAAAGGTTTCCGGCGAATAGGAATTTTGACGAGGGAGCCAGGCTGCAAAACATTTTTTTGTTGAAGACAGGTCTGGGCAGCGTTTAATTATGGCGCTGGATCTAACTGAACATTAGCCCGTCCGGGGGGACGAGGTTTTTTAACTACTGGCCGGGTATTTCCCGGCTTTTTTACTTCTGTGAAGCAGGGTTGGCCGGTAGTTCATAATCGAACGGCAGCATACTGCAGACTTTTTCTGACCATGCCCAGAAGCCGGAAGTAAACAGGTCGGTTGGCATGTAATAATTCCCGCTCTTTTCAATTTTGATCGCATGTTGGTTAATTAAAGTCAGCTCAGAAATCATAAGACGATTTTCTGCGGGGAAGTCCCGTGTATAATCAGGAGGAGCTTTTGCAGGCTTATAAAATACACGAACGTAATCTGTAAAAAACATCTCCCGGGAAGTACTGTCTATCTTATAAGTAATGCTGTCTGCAGGAATAATCTTGTTATCGGTTACATTGATAAAATCTGGTTCCGACAAAATATTTCGGTCCGTGGAATTGATAAGAACAATGTGGCCATTAACAGACATGCTACGCATAGATTCTTGTACAAGTTTCTTTCTTTCGTTTGGAATTTTCTTTATCCGTATCATTTCAAATCCTTCTTCACCCAGGCCATTATTATAGGCACTTCTCATAAAATGCATCATTGATCCATAATAAACTTCTTCACGGCTCTTGTGCCATTTAGCGGCTTTCCTTTTATTCACCAACCCCAGGTCAACGAAAAAAGGGTAGCCATAATAAAACAGTGTGCGTGTCTGAAAATTAAAGTTGAAATCTTCCAGTTGGTATTGAAGGCGATAACCCAATACTTTATTTTCAATCAGCAGTGGTTCTGCAGCAGTAACCGTTAGCTGGTGCGTGGTCTTTGAATTCCTGAAGCGCAACACTTCTTTATTTAAAATGCGGCAACCGTCTGCCAATCCAGAACGGCCGATAAAGTTCTCTGTAAAAAATTTCCCCCAGCGTT
>JAQBNK010000049.1 GCA_028288595.1 Chitinophagaceae bacterium | reverse complement strand
AGCATCAGTCATAGCATCGGAATAACGGTTAGCAGCACCAACACGTCTTTCATAATAATCGGTGATCTCGTTCATGAGGCTGTCATTTTTTACCAGCCTTAACGTTCCTGAATTTTTTAGCTCAGTTATAGCCTGCTCATTAAATACTGCCCTGTTGGCACCTGCGTATTTTCTCGTTAAATAATATATCCTGTCTGGGCTGCCCTTATGCTGAATGGCAATATCCAGTTCGTATCGCAGGGAATCCAGTCCGGCGCAGGTGGCCAGGTTAGCTTCAAGGTTAACTGAGCAGCGGATGCTGTCATACTCCAGGTTCCTGATCATACTCTGCATGGAAGCATGGACCTTCTCAGCATTTATGTAATGCTCACGAAGACTCTCGGCAAAAAATCCAAGTGTAACGGCCACGAATATCATTAGACCCTCCAGTAAATATTCGGTAAACTTTTTCTTTCCGTGTTTAGAGTGATGATGTACTTCCATATGGACAATTTATTGAAGTGCAGTTTTTATTCAAGATAAAACGTGATGCGGGCAGGTGTTTAAGATAATTATTTTAACCTGAAACCGGAAGGTTATTTTACCGTAACGGACAGCGCATTTTTCTGGTGTTATGAATTTTAGAACAGCGCTTATTTCTATCCTTTCCTGCCTTAAATAAAAGAATCAGTAAATTAGTGAATGAAGAAAGTGCGGGTAATATTATTAGGGGTTGTGTTTTTGAATTAACGGAATATCTTGTTATCTCTGGTACAGATCCCTCGTACGCCTTCGGCTTCGAAGTGATTTCCTTTAAACAACATTCTTACCTGAGGCATATTGGCGGATTGTATGAAAAGGATGACAAAGGCGAATTTTCCTGCTCGATTGATTGTGAAAACGGAAACAAGGGGTGTGACACGATAACGGAGATTAATAATAAATAATCTTAGGAGTTAAAAGAAAAGGTGGCACCGAGTGCCACCTTTTCTTTTAGTGTTAAGGCGATCAATATTGCTGCACTACATTATATAAAAAGACATCGGGCTTACCTTCCACACCGGCCTGCGCCATTTTATCTTTAAGTCCTTGTGAGCTCATGAATGCTTTTGCTTTTTGCAGGTCGGCCACATTAAATACGACTGTTACCATGTGGTTATCGCTTATGCTTTGTCCCAGTGATCTTACAGTAAGACCCGCATCTTTTCTTGCCTGGTCATGCTGATCAAAAACTTTTTTCCATGCATCGTAATCTTTCACTTTATGGGTTATTATAACTCTTTGGTTAGCCTGGTCATTATTCAGGCGCTGCATATTCACGAACTTAATTTCGGGTGCACCTATCACTCCACCTTTTTGCATAGCCTGCTTCAGGTCCTTGTTGGTAAAAAAATCTTTTGCTTTGGTGGTATCATCCATTTGTAGCGCTATCAACACGATATTGGAATCCACCACACCGCGTCCGATTACAAAGTTGTGAAGTCCGTTCGCTAACCTGGCAGAATCATGCCCATCGTAAGCAGCTTTCCATTTACTGAAGTCGGCCACTTTATGCTTTATGATTACTATGGCTGCAGGCGCAGTAGTGGAAGGCGCTTGCGCAGCGGCCGATGTACTGTCAGCAGCCGCAGTACTGTCGGTAGTTGTTTCGGTTTTAGTATCGGCATTATTGCAAGCGGTAAATAACATACCTGCTGCAAGGGCAAATGCAGAAAAAAGTTTGAAGTGCTTCATGATCAGGTTTTTGATTTTTAAATATGGTTATGAAAGAAGAGAATGGTTTAAGGGAAAGAAAAATAATATAATAATATGGAAGGAAAGAATAAAAGACATAATTACCAGGGTAGGGGTTAACCAAATGAATGTCAGCAAAGCGGCATTCCCGGGAATCAGCAAGCGAGCTGTATTTGAGTATGAAAAGGCCAAGGGAAATTATACTTTTGTTTTAAACAATCTTATTTATGACAACGCAACTGGATGAAATCCGCGAACAACAGAAGGCAACATGGAACAAGTTTTCTCCCGGGTGGAAAAAATGGGATGACTTTACCATGAAGTTTTTACAACCAATGGGCGACGCCATTATCAAAGAACTGGATATACAGGAAACAGATAAAGTACTTGATGTGGCCTGTGGCACTGGGGAACCGGGACTCACCATCGCATTGCTAGCATCAAAAGGGAAAGTAACCGGGACTGATCTTGCTGATAAAATGCTCGAGATAGCTAAAGAAAATGCCGCTGCGAAACAAATTATAAATTTTGAGACTAAAACCTGTGACGTATGTGCCTTGCCTTTTGATGAAAATAGTTTTGACAAAATAAGCTGCCGTATGGGGTTCATGTTTTTCCCGGATATGCAACTGGCATCAGATGAGATGTACAGGGTTTTAAAAAGTGGTGGTAAAATGGCGACCTCGGTATGGTCGGTTCCCGCGAAAAATGAATGGATCACCGCCTTAATGGGTGTGATCAGTAAAAACCTGGAGATGACACCTCCGCCTCCCGGATCGCCAGGAATGTTTCGCTGCGGAAGTGATGGCGTTATGAAATCGGTTTTGGAAAAATCGGGATTTAAAAACACCCGGGAGCAGGAAGTTACCGGTAAGGTAATATATACAGACTTTGAATATTTCTGGCAGATGATGAATGAAGTTGCCGCACCTGTTGTGGGCGCACTTAGCAAGGCGGATGACACAACAAGACAGAAAATAAAAAATGAATCGGAGGATCTATTGCGGCAATATAAAACAGGTAAAGGAATAGAACTGGCATACGGTGCACTGATAATAAGCGGGGAGAAATGAAATAAGAAGCGTTAGAAGTTGGCAACCTGATTCAGATAAAAATCAGATCAATTTCGATTTAAGAATTTTTAGAAAATGAAAAAGCAATTAGTTGTCATCGCAGTATTTTTTCTTTTTACCTCTTTTTCAAGACCAGAAATTACATGGCTCGCACTGGGTGATTCGATCACCTATCTTAATGATCATTTGAACGAGACAGGCAACAGGGTAACCAAAGGGTACCTGACAATGGTTAAAGAAAAACTTCCCTATATCAATTTTATTAACAAGGGATATAATGGGTGGACCGTAGTCAGGATTGCAGAAAGTATCGATAAGCTGGGATTAACAAAAGCTGATGTGTATACAGTTTTGCTGGGCACTAACGACTGGTGGCATTCGGGGCCTTTAGGTGCGTTTACAGATTATCAAAACAGTACGGGTACAAAAACGGTTTATGGAGCCTACCGTGTTATTATTGATAAGCTTAAAAGTCTTAACCCGAAAGCGAAATTTATTTTGATCACTCCCTTGCAGCGTTCGGATTTTGTATCTGTAGGGAATAAAAAAAATAATGCCTGGGGTTCTTATAAAGAAAAAGACGGGCAGTGGCTGGAGCAGTTTGCAGAAGCGGTTAAGTCAATCGGTAAGTATGAGCATTTTGATGTAGTTGACCTGTATCATAACAGCGGGATAACACAAAAGAATATGGTCAGGTTTAAGCGTTTGAAAAATCCCCAAACAGGGATATATAAAGATTACCATTACCCGGCTTTTGTTAATATTCCATTTAATCCTGAGACCGATGATTATCCATATCCTGTTGAGGCCATCAATATGACATATGACGGCTTACATCCTTCCGATAAAGGCAATAAGATCATCGCGAAGATGCTGGTCAAGGTGTTGAGGAGGGAGGGTGGAATGTGAGTGATTGCGGGATTTTTTATTCGGGGTACGATTATGGCAGCGTTAGGGGTAAATAAACTTATGTCTCAAAAAAACAAGAAACAATTTGGTATCTGGATGGATTCGCATCATGCTACAGTAGTTGGAAGAGAGAATGCGGAAACAACTGATTTTAGCGTACTGGGACATTCTGAAAACCCCGCTGTTGAACATAAATCAAGTGAGAAAACGGAACATAATTCTGAAAAGACACACCAGCAGCAATTTTTTAAACAGATCACGGTTCTTATGCAAAATGCGGAAGAAGTGCATATAACAGGAACGGGTACTTCGCAGGAGCAGTTTATGCATTACCTGGCCGAAACACCCCAGTTTAAAAATACGGTTACGAACGAGAGTACTTCAAACAAAATGAGCGACGAAAGCCTTACTCAATTTATTGCTTCGAAATTCAATTAAACTTTTCAGAAAGCAGTGATACCTGTATAATTCTGTGGCGTGATATTTTTCAATTCTTTTTTTAGTTCCCTGCTTATCTTTAATTTATCAATGAACCCGTGAATAGATTTTTTATCAATCACATTTCCTCTTGTTAATTCTTTTAAAGCTTCGTAAGGATTGGGATAATTTTCACGCCTCAGGATCGTTTGTATCGCTTCTGCGATCACTGCCCAGTTATTTTCCAGATCTTCCTTGAGTTTAGTTTCATTCAATATTAATTTACCGAGCCCTTTTTCCAGTGAAAGGATCGCCAGTAAAGTATGCGCAACCGGCACGCCGATATTTCTCAGTACTGTAGAGTCGGTAAGATCACGCTGCAAACGGCTCACCGGAAGTTTAGCAGACAAATGTTCTAACAGCGCATTCGCCATTCCAAGGTTACCTTCCGCATTTTCAAAATCGATCGGGTTTACTTTATGCGGCATGGCAGAAGAACCAACTTCTCCTTTTTTAGTTTTTTGTTTGAAGTAATCCATGCTGATATAGGTCCAGATATCCCTGCATAGATCTATCAGAATGGTATTGATGCGTTTGATGGCATCGAAGTGGGCCGCCAGGTAATCATAATGCTCCACCTGTGTTGTAAACTGCATCCGTTGCAAGCCCAGCTTCTGATCAACGAATTCATTCGCCATTTGTATCCATTTCTTTTCGGGGAAAGCAACCTGGTGCGCATTGAAGTTGCCCGTGGCGCCGCCGAACTTCGCTGCAAAAGGAATATCAGAAAACAACTGCACCTGGTTATCTAAACGTTCAACAAATACCATGATCTCTTTACCAAGAATAGTAGGAGAAGCCGGCTGACCATGCGTTCTCGCCAGCATAGAAATATTCTTCCATTGCTGCGCCAGTTGCTGAAGGTGATTATGCAGGTTAAGGAGGGATGGCAGATAAATTGTTTCCATGCAATCTTTCCAGCTTAAAGGGATTGCGGTATTATTAATGTCCTGCGAAGTGAGCCCAAAATGTATCCATTCTTTTGATGCTGTTTCATTAAGCGAGGTAAGCTTTTCTTTTAAAAAATATTCAACCGCTTTTACATCGTGATTGGTAACCGCTTCTATTTTCTTAATGGCCTCTGCATCTTCCATGCTAAAGTTGAATGCGATATTTTGCAGTTGCTTTTTCGCTGCAGCCGATAGTTTGAAGAATTTTTTTTCTGAAAGGAAAATGAAATATTCTATTTCTACGAGGACCCGATATTTCATCAGTGCATATTCCGAGAAATAATCTGCAAGCTGGTTCAGTTGTGTGCGATAGCGGCCGTCTATAGGAGAAATTGCTGTAAGCGGGTTTAATTCCATGAGGTAAAGTTGAGCAGCGGGTTAGCAAAAAAAGGATTTTCTTTGCTGCGTAAAAATAGAATAATTGGAGAAGATTAAAGTGGGGGCGGTGTCCTATTTAAATACAAAGCCGCTGATCTATGGTGTGAAGCGTTCGGCAAGACTGATGGAGCAGATTGACCTGGTTGAAGATTATCCTTCCAAAATCGCTGCCATGCTGATCGATGGCAGTATTGACATTGGATTAGTGCCGGTTGCGATCATACCTCAATTAAAAGAATGGCACATCGTTACCGATTACTGCATAGGGGCCGAGGGACCCGTCGCTTCCGTTTGCCTGTTTAGCGAAGTGCCACTCGAAAAAATAGAAACCGTTTTACTTGATTACCAGAGCCGCACCTCGGTTAATCTCGCTAAAATATTATTCAAAGAATACTGGAAGCTTGAACCTGTTTTTGAAGAAGCATCAGAAAATTACCAGCAGCGGATCAAAGGAGCAACGGCCGGAGTAGTAATAGGAGACAGGGCCTTGCAGCAACGACATATCTCACCCTACATTTATGATCTTGCAGAAACGTGGACAAGTTTCACGGGTCTCCCTTTTGTGTTTGCGGCATGGATAGCAAACAAAAAATTGCCGGATGGATTTATCAATCTTTTTAATGATGCAAACGGAGTTGGGGTAAATGATATTGAAGCGGTAGTTAGGGAAAACTCCTATGCTTTTTTTGATCTGCAGCGTTATTATACAAAACACATCAGTTATCATTTAACGCCGGCAAAAAGAGAAGGACTGAATAAGTTTTTGCGTTACCTGTAACAGCCAATCATTTTTTTATCTTCAGGAAACCCAGGGCCATCCATGTATACTTCTTTATCAGTTCTGTTATCTCACCAGACACATTGCAGAAATAAATAGCAGGAACAAATAAAACTAGAAACACTCCGCTGCGGATAATGATATCGGTCACCGCGGAAAAGATATGCGGAACAAAATACGCTGCGCCTGCACTAATAACGGCGGCAATAACCGTAAAGAGATCTTTTAAATTATAGGGCTGAAGGTTGAACTTATACCATAAAAATCCAAAACGCATCACATTATAAAAACTAAGGGAAATGAGGGTTGAATAGGCGGCACCCAGGAGACCGTAACGTGATATGAGAATATAATTTAGCGGTAAAGCAAGCAGGGTATAAATTACATTGGTTGTAAAATCAACCCTCCAAAAGCTGGATGTAGCAATGATCTGCGCATTTGTGCCCGTTCCAAGGTCAATCAATTTTGCAATACCCATTAACAGAACCAATTCTTCAATGCCATAATAATTCTTACCAAGATAAGCGGCGAGTGAATGGATGTTCAGCCACATCAAACCAAATAAAAGAAAACCAACCACCAGCAGGTTAGCCACGCTTTTTGTATAAACGTTGCTGATATTTTTCAGGTTCTTGGTTCGCCAGGATTCCGCGAGAACAGGAATGCTGATGGAAGTAATGCTCCGCTGCGGAATATCCATCACCGTAACTACATACATGGCTATTGTAAAAACGGCTGCATCTGCAAGGCCATGAGCCCCTTTTGAAGAAAGTATAAAAGTATCGGCCGTACGGGAAAGAATATTTAAGAATTGCGCACCGAAGAGAAACAATCCGAAGTTCATCATCTTTCCCTTCAGGCGGCTTGTGACAGGTGAGACGACTGAATTAAAAACAAACTCTTTTTCTTTTCGCAGCACAATAAATAAAAACAGGACGGGCAATAAAAATGAAAAAGAAAACAGGATAAAAAGCCAGTTGATATTAAGAAGCCCCGCTGCAACTAAAACCAGTAAGAGGGTAAAGATAATACGGGGCATTGTTTCCTTAGCGGCATTGGAAAAGGTTCCTTTTTTAAATGACCAGGCGAAGCTTTCCATCCACATAAAGAGCAGCAGAAGTAAACAGAAAGGATAAACCAGATAACTGTATTGAACGAACAGCGGAGATTTTTCGCTGTATTTGCGAACGATCAGGTCCCTGAAAAAATACCCTCCGGTACAAACAAGCAAGAACCCAATCAAACATATAGCAAGAGTGAAAAAAGGCAGATCGTTTTTTTTGGCTGGTAAATATCTCCGGTAAAGGGGGAAGAATTTATAAATAATGGGTAAGGATCCGAGCGTACACAACGTAGCCATAGTAATGCCTGCCTCGGTTATAATACGGGTTAACCCAAACTGCTCAGGTGTTAACAGTTTGGGAGCAAGGATGATCGTATTAAAGGCACCAATGGCAAAGCCCAGTGTAATAATGAGGGTTGACTTAATGCTTTGTGATTGAATGATGCCCATGTCTGTAGAAAGCTAAAATACTGTTTTGTGAAGCAAGATGCAGAAAGCGGCTTGTAAAATAATAATAATAACATCTTCTTAGCCAGGTGGCAAACTTTTGAAACTACCTTATTTTAGCGTTCTAAAGAATGGAACAGCAAGCAACCTTAATTATTATTCTTCATAACCGGCACGCCAATATGGAGCGATTGGTGGAGTATTATCGTGATGCAAACTTCCCGGTTGTAGTAGCAGATAGTTCTGTGCAGGAGCACCAGTTCCGGGCAATGCCTCCCGGCTGGAAATATTTTTATACACCGGGAATCAGCTACACGGAAAAAATACAGTTGGTGCTCGAAAAGGTGGAAACACCTTTTGTGGTGATGTGCGCTGATGATGATTTTATTGTTCCGGAAAGTATTGTACGCTGTACTGATTTTTTAGGATCAAATGGTGACTATGTTTCTGCACAGGGGACCTGCATAAGATATTTTAAAAACACGGTTGGCAGTGATAAGATCAAATTCTCTTTATTGTATGATGAAGCTGCCGATGTAGAACAAGCAGAACCATTGGTAAGAGTTGAAAAAATGTTCAGGCCCTACAGGTCAATTTTATACGCGGTTCATATAAGGGAAATACTTAGGCTTGCATTTAAAGATGCCGGTGCTGTTATTAATAATCTTTTTTTGAATGAATATCTTACCGCTGTTGTTCCGTGCATTGCAGGAAAAATTAAAGAGTTTTCGTTTTTATACCAGGTGAGAGAATTCGCTGAAGATTCTGATGATAAGATCACAGATAATCTTGATTCAATTATTTACCAGGAGAAATACCGGGAAGAATGGAACGGGTTTGTTAGGCTCTGTGCAACCAACGCAAGTTCTCAAGTGAACATCCCGCAGGATATCCTGGCTAAGAAGATCGCGGCCGTGTTAAGCGATTTTGCTACTGAAGTTATAGCACGAAGAAAGCCATCATTATCATTTAAAAAGAAAACGGGGTTGGTTATCGGCAAATTTCCTGTTATCGGGCAATGGTTTATCAACCTGAACCGAAAGATGGAAAACAAAAAGGATATGAAGAAAGTTATTCTTACTGATTATGACAGCGATAGCCTTAAAGCCATAGAAACAATTTTGCGAAAAGGTTAGCCACGGAAAGCAAAAATATTCAGTTGTACATCGTAATCCGGTGAGGGTGTTCTTAAGAAAGGAGTTGGGTGCTTGTCGATCGCCGATTTTATGTAATACCTGAAATTGTTTTCCGTAATGATATTCAGTATCTCATTCAGTTCTTTATTCTGCTGAAAGGTTCCATGGTATTCGATAAAGAGATTGCCAACAAAATGCAGGTTGCCTTTGATATCAGTCAATACATTGTATTCTGCGCCTTCTATATCGATCTTTAAAAAATCAATTTTCCTGCAAAGCAAATCTTTTAACCTGATAGCTTTTGTTTTTGATGAAGCGGCATGACCCTCTTTTTCTATTTTGCTCATGAGGCCACCGGTTGAAGAAAAGTTTAGCTCCGTATTTTCTGTCCAGACGGCTTCTTTTTTTATCTCTACATTTTTTAATGAATAGCTTTCAACATTCATTTTCAGGATGCTAAAGTTTAATTCATCCGGTTCAAAGGCTATAATAACAGCATCGGGATACAGCATTTTCATATAAAGAACGCTGAGGCCAATGTTAGCGCCGCAATCAATAATATAAGGAGAAGAGGGGAGCTGTTGTTTATAAATCTCTTCCATAAATATTTCCCGTAAACTGTGTAATGTTTCTTCCCTGCTGTAAAAATTAAGCTTGCTTTCTTTGAATGGCAATGATTGCAACCTGAACGAAGGCAGGTTTTTAATAATTCTTAACTGCAGCCAGTTGAAGCCAATTTTTTTATAAGGGTTATGAAAAAGTTTATTTACTTTTTTAATTGCGCCTTTTGTAATATTTAAGATGAATGATCTCATTTAATTCTAATTAAGTTTCCCCATCCTGTTCTTCCGGGCGTGATTGATTGCTTTAATGATATGAAGAATAACCTGCCATCTTTCTTTATTATACAACAGGTTGTTTTTTATGCGAATGAAAAGATCCTGCCGGTTGGTCTTAATTCTAGCAGGAAATTCCTTCCTGTACTTTCGGCTAACATACAAAAAGTTGCGTGTGATATAATACATTCTAACGGGGGAATGCAATGTTCTCGAAGTGATATTTAAATTCTTTAATGACCGATGAAACGACCTTTTACCCAGCGAGTGCTGTAAGTATATATTCTGAAATTGTATTAATGCGAGTTGTTTTAAAACGGCCCGGTAGCAATATTCAATATCTACCATATCAATAAAAAGATCTTCATCGAAATTGCCGATTGTTTTAAAATGGATAAGGTTAACACAACTTCCGGAAGTGATGAGTTCCTGAATGGAGAGCGGTTTACAGGTGGTATTTTCTTCGCTCTTGTTTTCAAATTGAACACCAAACATGGCCACCCTGGCGCTGTTCTCATATTGATTAATACAATTGAAATAGTTTTTGATGTTATTCATTTCAAAGGCGGAGTCCTGGTCCATGGTAAGGAGCCAGTCGAACCCATCCTTAATGGCGCTCATGCATGCGTCATTTAATCTTTTTGCGATGCCCTTATTAACGCCATCATGAAAATATGAAACACCCGGTATCTGAAGGATTCGGTCTTTTACCAGGTCACCGGGGTTTTCTGAATTATCGTATACGTACAATTTTGAAACAAATGCTGCATAGGAGCGTATATTTTCTATCATATGCTCATCGGGATAATACAATATTACAGCAGCAGCGAAGCCAGGCATGTGTTTGTTTTAAAAAATGCAATGTAACAAACGATATTTGATTGCATATTAGTTTTATTTTACAAATTATGCCGGCAGACAAACCATTTATTTCCATATGCATACCTGCTTATAAAAGGGCGGAGTACCTGCGGCAGCTGCTTGGAAGTATTGCCATACAAAGTTTTAAGGATTTCGAGGTGATCATCACTGATGATAGCAATGATGATTCTGTACAGGAAGTGATCAGTCAATTTTCCGGGAAATTCCAGACCAGGTATTTTAAAAACGAGACTGCGCTGGGTTCGCCTGAAAACTGGAACGCGGCTGTTAAACAAGCCCGTGGGAGCTGGATTAAGCTCATGCACGATGATGACTGGTTCAGTAATGCTGAAAGTTTAAAAGTGTTTTATTTTTTTATAACGCAGCATCCGGGGAAAGATTTCTTTTTCAGCGCTTATCATAATTATTCGGGTAAGAATAAGATTGCCACCATCATTGCCAGCAGATCAGGATTGAAAATCCTTTCCAAATGGCCACCGGCGTTATTAGCCAATAATATTATCGGCCCGCCAAGTGCAACGATATATAAGAGCGAAAATATCCTTTATGATAAAAGATTAAAGTGGCTGGTTGATATGGATTTTTATATTCATTTTTTGAAGGGAAGAAATGCGGTGTATATAGACCAGCCGCTGGTTAATATTGGGATAAGCGAAGAACAGGTTACGCAAAGCAGTTTTCGAAACCCGCTGGTAGAGATACCGGAGCACCTGATTGTTTTAAATAAACTGGGAGTTAAAATACTAAGGAATCTACTGGTGTATGATGCTTTCTGGCGGTTGTTTAGAAATCTAAAAATCAGAACGGCAGGCGACCTGGAGAAATATAATATCAACAATGAAAAACTACCTGCAGAAATAATGCGTATGGTAAAACATATTTCCAGGTACCCGGTAAAGATGCTTTCGGTGGGTTTGATTTCCAAGCTATGTATGCTGGTATCTTATTGTATGAATCCTGTTGATTCAGGTAAGAAATAATGCCCTGTACTGCTCTATAAACTTAGCTTTATTAAAATATTCCTTAGCATAATTATACGCATTGGCCGAAAGCTTTTCCAGTAATTCTTTCTCCAGTAATTTCTTTACCTGTTCAATTCCCAGCCTGACAACTTCTTCTTCGTTTTCCACTGCATTTATCAGCAATGAGTTTTCGTTATCTGTCAAATGCATTTTATTTCCCTCCAGTGCGGTTACTACGGGAACACAGCCGCAAGCCATTCCTTCTTTTATCAGCATGGGGAAACCCTCATAGGCAGACGTCATCAAAATAGCATGGGTTGATTTATACAGCTCATACATTTTTTCGGGACTGCTTATTTCGCCATGCAGAACTGCTTTCGATTTTACGAGGTCAGAAAGTTCGTCAGCCATTGTTCCGGCAAAATGAAAAATGACGGGGGATGATTGTTTTATAAAATATTCAGCTATTCGATTCAATAAATAAATCCTTTTTTGTTTGCCGCCTCTTCCGGCGTATAAAATATTGAGCGGTGGTGTAAGGTTTTTTTGCGGGGCCGGGGGAATGTTAACGCCCGGTTCAATAAAATGAATTCTTTGAATGAAACCCGCATCGATGTTATACTTACTGTATTGTTTTTTGATGTTACTCAGCGTATAAGCATCATAAACTACCCGGTTGGTAAGGTGAGTAACATTCGCCAATCCGAAATATTCCATTCCGTTTTTACCAAAGGTGAAGTTGTGAAGTAGTTCTGTCTTAATTATTTTTTCGTGAAGAAATGGCAGCATGTCATAAAAGAAAGTACTGTTAGCACTAAAGACATGAAGTGAACTATGCCTGTTGATAAAAAAAGAATAATAGTGTACACTAATAAGCCGAAACAAAAGATTATCGCACCAGAAATGGATATCTGTACAATAAGTTTTTGGTATTGAGTAGAACTCTTCTTTCAATCCATTATTTACTGATCTGCGTGTGAAGAAGACCTCTTTATCCTGATCATCCAGAGCGTTTAGGATGTCCAGGTGAATTCTTTGTGCGCCACCGATAACAAACCTGTCGAAGAAGAAAAAGATATGGGACTTGCTTTTTTTCTTTAATAAAACAAAAGGGTAAACAAAGACCAAAGCAAAAGGGTATGATATCTTGAGCAGTATCCGGAATATTTTTATTTTAACCAGGTTATGCATATTTCAGGATGTGTTCCGAAGCTTTAGCAGTAATATTTCCCCAATAGAAATGATCGAAAAAAACAGGATCTATAGATTCAGCTGTCCCCGGTGCGTGTATAATTGCATTCGCAAAAGCAGGCCAATCATTACCAGACAGAATTAATAATTTATTATTACAAATAGCAGGATCAACTCCAATCGCCCCGCTTATTGTTGACACACTGTAAAGATCAGAAGCCAGCGCTTCTACCAGTTTTGTTTTTATTCCCCCGCCGTCTGTTACGGGGTTAATGAATATATCAGATCCCGTATAATACGGTTTAATAGTTTTAGTAAAACCTGTGAATATCACATTTGGATAATTTGCACTGATGAAATGCGGCGGCACGTCTTTACCACAAATGAGGATTTTATATTTAAACCCCTGCTGTTTTATCAATGCCGGATTGATGACAGAAGTGATCAAATGAAGCGCATCCACATTTGGCTTATAATTAAATGCGCCGGTAAACAGGAGAATTTTTTCATCCTCTTTAATATTATGCGTATCCTGCAAATATTTTTTCGCCTCATTTTTTTCTGTGGCAGAAGGTGGCGTGTTCCAGTCGATGCCATAAGTGATCACGTCTGTTAATGCCGGGCTTAACCTGAATTTTTTAATCGCCAGCATCCTGTCATTTTCCTGTATAAAAAAACTACAGTCTGCCTGCCTGTGCACCCACATTTCATAATTTAGCAAAAGGGGCCACCACCACTTTCCAAGAGATTTAAATCTTAAGCCTTCGATGTTGTGTGAGTGAACGATCAGTTTAACGCCTGTCGTTTTTTTCAGCAGGTAACCTAACCACCCAAGATAGGGATGCTCAATTACCAGGACTTTTATTTGTTTATCCCTTATGATCTTTTTCAAACGAAAAAAAAGCGCAGGGTCAATATACCTGGTGACTGATCTTTTTAATAAAGGGATAAGATGATAATTGTGTTCATCAGCCAGATCATTATTAACAGTGCAAATGATATTGATCTTTACATGCTCACCCAGCGACTCGTAGAATCTGGCAATATATTTTTGCCCTCCGGACCGGCAGGGTAAAAATTTGTAAGGAACTATTGCAGCAATTTCAAACATATTAAGTCGTTGGCCTGCGGCTGTTTTTCACCAGCATTCCTACCGCTGCCAGGATTAAAAGAATAAGAATTACCTGGAAAATACTGGTTATCGTACTACCCAGTTTATGCGCCTGCGGTTCAAATTTAAATTCCAGTTTATGTTTTCCTGCGGGGATGGATAAACCTCTCAACACATAATTCACTTTGGCAATAGCGGTTTCTTTATTATCTATAAATGCCTTCCATCCGCGGTCGTAATAAACTTCACTGAAAACCCCGAAGCCATTCTTAGCATTCACAGACTCGTATGCTATATAGTCATTATCATTTTTCACCAGGCGGATAGAAGCTGTTGTATCAGTTCCATTCTGGTCATAATTTACATCCTGTTTAAATCGCTGATCAACGATTGCTGTGTCTTTCGGACTAAACTGGTTAAGCGCAGTCATTTCCGCTTCAGGTCCATTTACAAATTTTACATTCTTAACAAACCATGCATTACCTAATGCACCAGGGTTCAGTTGTACCTGCGGGGCACCGCCGCCTGCAGGATTACCGGCAATAAAATATTTGGTGTTCAGCATATCGTACACCGGCATGTTAAGCGGCGACTTTGCCAATTGTCTTTCTACCAGGTCCTGGTAGATGCTTAATTTAGCCGGATTATACCCGCCCACAGAATTGTGATAATAAGACGTCATCGCATCGTTAAAAGGATCAGTTGTGGTGTTGAAAATCCTGTAGAAACTTTTATCCTGCAGTAATTGCTGATCCACTGCGGACGGCGTAAAGTTGCCATTATATTCTTCCTGCTCCTGGTAATTGTCTTTGTTTAAATAAACAACATCAACCGCCATTACTTCGGCAAAAGAGATAACCGTAATAATGATCGTAAGAAGAAGCGGCTTTATCTTCCCCTTCAGGTAAATATAAATCAGCCCGGCTGCTGCAAGAATTAAAAATAAACTCCTCAAAATAGAATTTATCATCAGTGCCTGCCTGTCTTCTTTCAAAGCATTCAGGAAAGACATTACCGGCTCTTTCACTTCCTGCTGGAGGTTTTTTACCTGGTCGATAATGTAGTGATCGGCTTTTGTAAAAAAGTCTGCGCTTACATAAAGCATCAGTGCTATAGCAAAGAAAACTCCTGTAGTAATGAGTCCGTTACGAAAGCGTTTTCTAAATAATTCTTTATTAACTACCAGCGGGTAATTAATGATTGCATTCAGCGATAAGCAAGCCAGGATGGGTAATACCAGTTGTGGAATTACCATCGTCATAGACGGTGCCCTGAACTTATTATATAATGGCAGATATTTTAAAAGTATCGTATTGAAGCCTTCGAAATAAGAGCCCCAGGCCATCAGCACTGCAAAGAATGTTATCGCCGCGATCCACCACCGGTAACGGTCATCAACTAAAAACATTCCCATGATGGCCAGAAAACAAATGATCGCTCCAATGTAGGGTGGTCCCGAAGTAGTAGGGTCAATGCCGCCCCAGTAATAACGCAGGTTATATTGCAACTGCTGTTGTAATTGCTGTGGTAAAGAGGAAAGTGTTTCCATAGCTTTGGAAGATTCACCTCTTTCGTCTTTATCAGAACTGCCACCGAATAGTTTAGGGAACATCAGCACCAGTGGCTCTGCTTTGCTCATACTGTAACTTAATGCGTAATCCTTATTTAAGCCACCGTTTTTATCTGTCTCTTTGCTTAATGAACTGCCGCCACGGATAGTTGCTTTTGCAAAATCGTAGGTGGTAAATAAAATTGAGGCATTGGTTAAAACGCCGGTTAACCCGCCCAGTAAAGCCAGGCTGGCCACAAGTATTAAATGTTTGAACTCTTTTCTTCTTATCCAGATGATGGCGTAAGATATCGTCATTGCCAGCACCACTAAAAAAGTATAATAGGCAATTTGCTGGTGATTCGCTGCGATCAGCATACTTGTGGAAACAGCGGTTAGTGCCGTGCCGGACCAATATCTTTTTTCAAACAATAATATTATGGAGCCCACAACCGCAGGCATTAATGCGATGGTCAGCATTTTTGTATCATGGCCCACTGCAATTATTATCGGGTCGTATGTTGCATAGGCAAATCCAAGTGCGCCCAGTATACTCACTACCCGGTTAATTCCCAGCACCTGTGCAAGAAAATAAAAACAAACGCAGGCCAGGAAAAAAAAGCTGATGGGTTTAGGTAAATGAAGCGATACGATATCAATAAAATAATAAGGAAGCATATTATTATACGTCGCCCCAACCTGGAACGAAGGCATCCCGGAAAACATATTATTGATCCATAAAGGAAACTCACCGTGCTTTTCTTTATAATTAAAAGCGTCTTTGCTCATGGCCTTCCACTGAACAATATCTTGCTGGTGCAATACTTTTCCTTCCATCACCGGTTTGCAATAGACTGCGGCGACAATTAAAAAGATGGCAAGGGCGAGTAAGTGGGGTAAGAGGGCTTTCCAGTCAAATTTCTTCATGTTAACAGCGGATTGAGATGGGCAAATTAATGTTATTTTGATCTAAATTGAGTCATGAAATCGGTATTATTTCTGTCGCGGGTCACTTTCATCCTTAACCTTGTTTTCATTGTATTTATTTTAAACAACCTGCAGCTTTTTAACTTCCAGAACCAGTATGTAAGAGGGTTTGTAATTACCGCGGGTTTTTTTATCGCACTTTTATTCAATACGATACTGCAGTTGCTGTTACTTACCAGGATGCTCGCCGGACGTTCCAGTAAACTGATCCCCGTATGGCTCGTAGCCACCAACCTTATTATTTTCATCGTCCAGGTTATCTTTTTCTTTTATTAATATGATACACCAGATCCTTAAAGACAGGCCTACCAAAGTATTCTTAAGCATCACCGCTTTTTTTGTGGCCAATGCGTTGATAGCAGAATGTATCGGGGGTAAAATATTTTCTCTTGAAAAAGTATTCGGATTAAGCCCTTCCAATTTTACCATTTTCGGCGAGAAGGGATTGTCTTTTAATTTAACCTGCGGTGTGTTATTATGGCCGCTGGAATTTATTCTTACAGATATTGTAAATGAATATTACGGTCCCAAAGCCGTAAGAAGAATTAGTTATACCGCTGTTATTTTAATTTCTTATGCCTTCATCATGTTTTACACGGCGATGTCTGCACCACCGGCAGCATTCTGGATCGGGTCGCAGGCGGCCAATGGCGTACCCAATATGCAATCCGCATTCGGTGGGATATTCGGGCAGGGCATGTGGATCATTCTCGGTAGCCTAACTGCTTTTGTGGTTAGCCAGTTGGTAGACGTTACGGTTTTTCATCGCATCAAAAGAGCCACAGGAGAAAAACATATCTGGTTAAGGGCAACGGGATCTACGTTAGTGTCTCAACTGGTAGATAGTTTCATTGTTTTATTTATCGCTTTTAAAATCGGCAACGGCTGGAGCTGGCAGTTAGTGCTGGCTATCTGTTTAATGAACTATGCTTACAAATTCACCATGGCAATTATTCTTACTCCTGTTATTTATTTGCTGGAAAAATGGATCGAGCGTTATGTTGGTCATGATACCGCGACAAAAATGAAACGTGCAGCGATGGGAAAGAAAGACGATGAGATGATGAATATACCGGCGGCGGGATAAGTCACCAAGAGACAGAAAGCGTTTTTACTTTCTTTATTATTGTTTTGACCAAATTATTTGTCCATTTGCTTCAAAGATCATGGTGTTCGCTTTTGACAAAAAAGAGTTTTTAAATTTTTCTGTATTTGTAAAATCTGTTAACTGGGAAGTCAGTTTTTCCAGCCCCTGTTCCCGGTTTAAATTTTCAAAATAACTTTTTGGAAGTTTGAAATACCTATTTTCCGGTTCAAATTCTATACATGTTATTGAACGATTCTTTTCTTCATGATATGTATTTTCCCCAACAAGGACAAGTGTACAGTCATCTGGTGATTCAAATAATCTGAACTTATATTGTGAAATCGGTTTGTGGGGTTTATCCTGCTCGCAGACGCTGAGCAGCCAGTCTTGCAATGTTTTAAAATTTGAATTTAAATGGGGAGGGGGAGGTCCTATATCCTCTTCAATATCTTCAATGTGTACACGCTCCACTATAACTTTTCCTGGGTTATTTTTTGGTTGTTGTCGACTTGTCATAAAGGGAAATATTGATAGTGAAATTAAGATGAAACGTGGGATTGTCATAAAAGGCTTACAAGGCTCAGGTCCCTTAAGGCTCGAGTTACAACGACAGGAAACTTAGAGTCTTCCTGTCATAATTTTGTTCTTGGAAAAATATAAGAGAACTTAAATCAATAGCAGGATAAACTGTCCCGAAATTATAATCAATATCCTGTGCATATCCAAGGCCAATGAGAGCATGTAAACTCCAGTTGTTAGCTATCGCTCTTTGAATACCCCAATGGATATTTGCCAAAATACTGTTTCTTGTCAAATCTGTTTGTCTGTCATTTGGCGTTACATACTTTAATCGAAATCCAATATAGTTGCCTGAGTTTAGCGATGTGTTTTTTCCGTTGCGGCTTCTTGCATCTCTTTTATAAAAATACTTAGGCGTCAAGGAGAAATAAAACGCGGGCTTTAGTAATACGAGGTCATAATTAAAATCACCTTCTCCGATATCGTATCCTCCACCTGCACCTGCAGATAGATCTGCTGTCACCTTATTGAAAAGTCTTCGCTCATACGTAAATCCTAAAAGGAAAGTCAGTAAAATTATTTTGGTCATATTGTAAAGGTTGTTCAGTCGCAAACCCCGAATTTAATAATCACGGTGAAATGAACAATAGAAATCTATGAGATAGATATTGTAGAATTGAAATAAGCACCTGAATTACACTGCGGGAACATAAATATCAAACCTGGCACCCTGATTTAGCTCACTGCTGGCGGTAATAATACCATTGTGATTCTCTACTATTTTTTTTACGATGGCAAGTCCAATGCCGGTACCGGGGTATTCATTTTTGTCATGAATTTTTTTAAACACCTCAAATACCTGTTCACTGTATTCAGATTTGAAACCAATGCCATTGTCTTTAAATATTATGTGGCAATAAGCCTTACCAGGGGGAATCGATTCATTGTTTAGTTTGCTGCTATCAATAATCTCGCATTTGATAGTGATGACCGGTGGTACTACAGGGTTAGTGAATTTGAGTGAATTCCCTATGAGATTGCACATGAGCTGAGTGAATTGAAAAGGAATTACTTTGACGGGACATATTTCGGACATGTCTATCGTGGCCTGCTTTTCTTCAATGGTTTCTTTAAATTCTTTCTTTACTTCCTCAACAATGGCATTGAGGTTTGTTATTTCAAACTTTCGTTCGGTGGCATTGGTACGGGAATAAGTAAGTAAGTCTTCAATGAGCTGCTGCATTCTTGCGGCTGCGGATTCGATCCGCATAAAATATTTGTAACCCTGTTCTGATAGATTCACCCTGTCTTTTTCCATTATCCTTGTAATGAATATGCGTATTTTTCGAAGCGGCTCTTTCAGGTCATGGCTTGATATATAAGTGAATGCTACGAGCTCTTTGTTTGCAATAGTTAATTCAGCAGCTCTTTTGCCTTTCTCTTCATTTTGAAAATGGAGTTCTTTGTTAGCAATGAATAACTCGGCTGATCGTTTTCCCTTTTCTTCATCCTGGAAAATAAGTTCTTTGTATGCTACCACCAATTCAGCAGAACGTTTTCCTTTTTCATCATTCTGAAATATCAATTCCTTATTTGCAATGATGAGTTCTGCAGCCCGTTTACCTTTCTCTTCACTTTGAAAAATTAACTCCTCATTTGCGATGATCAGTTCAGCGGCTCGTTTACCTTTTTCTTCATTTTGAAAAACCAATTCCTTGTTTGCAATAATGAGTTCAGCAGCCCGTTTACCCTTCTCTTCATTCTGAAAGACCAATTCTTTATTTGCGATGATGAGCTCAGCGGCTCTTTTTCCTTTTTCTTCGTTCTGAAAAATCAGTTCTTTGTTTGCAATGAGCAGCTCCGCTGCCCGTTTTCCTTTTTCTTCATTCTGAAAGACCAATTCTATATTCGCAATTATAAGTTCCGCGGCCCTTTTCCCTTTTTCTTCATTTTGAAAAACAAGCTCTTTGTTTGCAATGACAAGTTCTGCTGCCCTTTTTTCTTTTTCTACATTTTGAAAAACTAATTCTTTATTTGCGATAATGAGTTCTGCAGCTCTTTTTCCTTTTTCTTCATTTTGAAAAACAAGCTCTTTGTTTGCGATGACAAGTTCTGCAGCACGTTTCTCTTTTTCTGCATTTTGAAAAACTGATTCTTTATTGGCAATAACAAGCTCTGCAGCCCTTTTCCCTTTTTCCTCATTTTGATAGACCAGTTCTTTATTTGCAATGACCAGTTCGGCAGCCCTTTTACCTTTCTCTTTCTTTTGAAATACCAATTCTTTATTGGCATTGTCCAGGGCGTCTGCGGCTATTTCATTGCTCAATATCATAATGGCTAAAGGGTTTGTTCTTAAAGGTGACGCTATATATCGGTATTCCCGCATTAAATGACCGTTAACCGCCTGTGCAGAAAGTTAAAGTGCGAGTTATGTAACTTTTAGCAGGATGTAATACTCCTGAGACTGGTGAATGAAAAAGGGCGGTTAACCAAGATTTTTTTTTATAATTTTCAGTACTACTTTATCAATCGGTAAATCAACGCATTGTTCATTTAACTCCTCCCATTCTATCCACCTTGCTGCTTCACATTGCGCATTTTTATCGGCAACCTGTTCTGGTAAAAAGTCGAATGGTTTATCTTTTGTTATCAGAGGGGAAAGATCCTGAGCATGAACGAAGTAGTAAATTGAAATGATCTGGTGATTAGGATTAAATGCGGATACCTGGTAAAAGTCTGTCGTATAAATGTGGTCACCGATGGTTACATCCAGGCCGGTCTCTTCATTAAATTCTCTTTTTAAACAATCCCGTGTTCCTTCACCAAACTCCAGTCCGCCACCCGGAAACTTAGTAAAATAATCACCTCGGATAAATTCATCACTAACGAGAACCCGTTTTTTTTCATCCATTAAAATTCCATACACCCGAATATTGAACTGCATTTTAAAACCATTTTTTCTTCATAAAATACCAGCCGATCACAACAGACACAATCAAAGAAAGAATCACGGGAACATAAAAAGAATGGGGGGAATGGGAATAAGGAATATCTACGTTCATACCATAAATACTGGTGACCAGTGCGGGCAATGAAAGTATGATTGTAATAGAAGTAAGGCGCTTCATCACATTGTTGAGGTTATTACTGATGATACTGGCGAATGCATCTAATGTGCTCGACAGGATATTCGTATAAATATGAGCCATTTCGAGCGCCTGGCTGGTATCTACCACCAGGTCGTTCAGGAATTCTTTTTCTTCTTCTGTAAGCTGTAAGAAATTGGTTCTTTCGAGTTTCATCATCAGCAGTTCATTCGTACGAAGCGCCGTAACAAAATAAACAAGGCTCTTTTGTATCCGCATTAATTGTAATAATTCTTCATTCCGGTTGCTGTCGTATAATTTTGCTTCATACAAATTTCTGCGGTGATTGATTTCTTTCAGGTACTCCATGAAATTCTGCACCACTTTCTCAAATATCTTCAGCACCATCATACTGCGTTTGTCGGGATGCCTTCTTTGAAAACTATTCAGGAATTTTTTTATGGCGCCATTATCAAACGAGTTAACGGTAACGACCTGGTTGTCGGTTAAAATGATACAGATAGGAATGGTGATATAATAGGCATCACTATCGTTAAAGGAGTTGTTCTCGGCAGGGGTTTTAATTACAATAAATTTTACATTGTCTGTGATCTCGTAACGGGCCCTTTCATCGATATCGAGAGAGTCCCGCAGAAATTCTATAGGGATCTGCAGGGTTTGACTCAGCTCTGTAAACTCTTCTTCTTTAAAAGGGGGTACCACATTTACCCATGAACCATTTTCAGGTTTATCAGTCTCGATGGTTTGCTTTTCGACATTTTTAAAGTACTGAATCATGGGGGCGGGTGATTTAGTGAGTTTTAGTTTTCAGATTTCAGATTTCAGATTTCAGATTTCAGATTTCGGTTTTCAGAATACAGATTTCAGATTTCGGTTTTCAGTTTTCGAATCTCACCGAATGCAGCATACTGAAAAACCGCACGCCGACTACCGAAAACTATATCTCCACTTCTCCTTTAAATACAAACTGTGCCGGCCCGCAGAGCCAGATATTCTCAAATTCATGATCGCTTATCTTATCAAACTCTACTGCGAGATTTCCCCCTAAGGTTTTTACTTCAATGCGGTTAAACCCGTTGTCGTTATGCGCAAAGACCAGCGCGGAAGCGGTTACACCTGTGCCACAACTTAGGGTTTCGGCCTCAACGCCTCGCTCATAAGTTCTAACTATCAAATGCCTTTCAATTTCTTCTACAAAATTCACATTAATGCCTTCTTTATTAAAACGGTCATTGTACCTGATCTCACGGCCCTCTTTATACACGTTGATGTCATACACATCTCTTGCAGGATGCACGTAATGCGGCGAACCAGTATTCAAAATAAAATTGCCATAATGTTCTTCCACTTTTTTTACGTCCTGCATTTTTAAATAAACCCAGCCTTCATTGCCAATGTAAGCTTCATGATCGCCATCAATAGCAGAAAAATGGTACTGAGATTTATTAATGCCATTATCCGCTGCAAATTTTACAAGACAACGGCCACCATTACCACACATGGAACTTTCTCTTCCATCGGCATTATAATATTTCATTTCAAAATCTAGTTTCCCGTGTTTATTCAACAACATTAACCCGTCGCCACCAATTCCAAATTTCCTGTCGCACAGATGTTTTACTTGTTTCTGCGTTAATTCTATTTCCCCTTTTAAATTATGAAGGATAACAAAGTCGTTGCCTGTGCCCTGGTATTTAAAAAATTCAAGTTTCATTTATCGTGTTTTGTACATGTCTGATTCATATTACATGCCAGTAATAATGCCTAGTGTTTTTTCAATCAGTTTTTCCACCGCTGCCTGACCATCTTTTGAAAATTCTTTCCTGACCCTGTTGGCTACAATGGCGCTAATACTAAGACACTGGTGGCCGAGCAATTTGCCGAGTCCATAGATTGCGCTGGTTTCCATTTCAAAATTAGTGATCCGGTTATTACCATAAGTAAAGGTAGAAAGGCGGTCAATTAAATCAGGGTACCTGAGTGCCAGTCTTAGAACCCTGCCTTGCGGGCCATAAAAGCCGGGGCAGGTAACGGTTATCCCATGATAAAAACCATCGACGAAGTTTTTTAAAACAAAAGAGCCACCGGTGTTTAAATACGGTTTTGAAAACTGGGAATCAAGTTGGGTGTGCATGATAAACTGCCCGAGGATAGCTTGCTCTTCTTCATTGTTATCCTGGCGATAGTAATTCATCAGGTTATCAATGCCTAAGGCGTGTGTAGTTACAACAAAACTATCCACAGGAATATCTTCCTGGAGAGAGCCGCTGGTACCCACTCTTATAATGGTTAACCCTGAAAGTTCTTTTTTTATAGTTCTCGTATGAAAATCGATGTTTGTTAATGCATCAAGTTCATTTAATACAATGTCGATATTATCCGGGCCGATACCGGTTGAAACAACTGAAATACGTTTTGTACCGATGGTACCTGTATGCGTAACAAATTCCCTGTGCTGCTGCTGAACTTCGATTTTATCGAAATGCTTACTTACTTCCTTTACACGGTCAGGATCACCCACGGTAATTACAATGGGAGCAAGTTCTTCGGGGCGGAGGTTTAAATGATACACTGCTCCGCGACTATTAATGATCAATTCACTTTCGGCTATATATGACATACGCATTTTTGTAAAGATAAAGCTATGAAAGTTGCGGTACGCCCGGCCTTTTAAGATCATTTTAAAACCACTCAGAAAGATTAAACAATTTATAATAACCAATAAAAATTTTGCCTAGCATGGCTTTTGTTTAGCGTTTGAAAAAAAATACCCCTTTTCTTAATTATACCATACAGGTTTACTTCACTAGTTTCATTTTTTTCTTATTTTCGCAGCAGTTAGCTAAAGGTTTTGGTCCTGTGGCCGAGTGGCTAGGCAGAGCTCTGCAAAAGCTTCCACACCAGTTCGAATCTGGTCGGGACCTCAAGTATTGAATTCAAATTGTTAAGGCAGTATCCCGAGCATATTGTCGAACTACTATTTGGGATCATATGTTACTGAGAGAGGTATAAATGTTTTTTCATTTATACCTCTCTTTTTTTTAAAAAATCTGTGAAAAGTTTCTTAAGATGCTTTCTCAGAATTGAATAATAAATCGTAATTATTGGGACAGAAAAATGTATGAGATAATTCCTACGAAAGGAGTTTTTAACCAGACAGTTTTACCTATAATAAATTGAATCTTTGACGGACTATATTTTTGCTTGCTCTTCTCTTAAAATTGGTTGTACTAATTGCAACACCTTAGGTGAATCCGTAGTATATACAGGGTTTCGTGTTGTATGAAAAATGACATTTTCCATTTCCTTATATAATTTTTCATGAGAGGTGATATTTCGATCTAAAAACATTTGTATCAAAATAGCTGTTGCTATGGTTTCATTTTGCTTTGATCCGGATATTTTCCACGAAAGAAGCGGTGTATTTAACCAACTCCTTTCTCGCAAGAAATAACCATTACTTAATTTTATACGCGATCATTAGTCCACTCAATATCCACTTTACATTATTCGTACCTTCACATCTTATTGTTTTCTATGGCAGCATTTAGTGAACCGACCTTCGAAAAAATATGGAATGATATCGAACAGCGCAAAGACCAGTCCTTTGATATACCTCGTTCATTTGCGGGTATTACAGAGCCTGATTCATTACGTGCAGTTGAAGAAGGTGATGCGGAATTTATACCCATAAAAAGTAGAAGCAACTTGAGAGCATCACTTGTGTTGGGTAATGATGGTAACGATGAAAACAAATGGAACTTAATCGTTGCCAAAACTTATTCCAATGCGGGGCGTGTGTATTATTCCTTATCTGAACAAAGCGACAGACAGTTTGCTATTGATATACGGTTCCTGTAGTGAAGTGCCTTAATTTATAGTACCTGATATAATTATTTGAATGAACCATATTGTTGTTGGATCTTTTGATAGTAAGTTTTCAATACATCAAATGCCATCTTTTTTTTCCCTGTTTCGGAAATCAATCCTTTACGATTGAAGTAATCCTGGTAATAAGGTTGCTGCCTGCGGGGTGAGCGGAAATCACAAAGAATCCATGGCGTCATACCACGAAGCCCCGGCACCTTATTCAGCAATATGAATTGATTTTTATAAAGTGCTGCCTGGTATTCTTCACTCCATCTTGTATTTTCATCTGCGTGAAAGCCAGCTAAAGCATCACCACCAAACTCGGAGATGATAACTGGTTTATTGTACTTTATGTTGAAGGAATATTTTGTTATCTCTGAAGGAGTACCGCCCCAATACCAGCCCGCATATTCATTAAAGCTGGCGAGATCAATTTTTTCTCCGAGAGGATCATTGACAAAAGACTCTTCCCCCTGGCGATGTACTTCCAGTGCAGCTGCCACAAGCCGTGTGTTGTCAAGTGCACGTGCATGGTCAACCAGTTTACTCATAAAAATATTACGCTGTTCACTTACCGGAGTTTCATTACCGGCTGACCAAATGATAACGCTTGCTCGATTTTTATCACGCATTACCAGATCTGTCAATTGTTGTTGCGCATTATTATATGTTCCGGCATTTTCCCAGGAGATCGTCCAGTAAACCGGTATCTCGGCCCAAACGAGCAGACCCATTTCGTCTGCAAGCCGTATCATCTCTTCATTGTGAGGATAGTGCGCCAGCCTAACATAATTACAATTAAGCTCCTTTGCCCATTGCAACATCATTCGCATATCACCTTGTGAGCGCAACCGGCCCGGTATCATGGGGTTTTCATCATGTAAAGAAATACCGCTCAGGAAAATGGACTTGCCATTTAATAAAATATTTTGGCCCTTTACTTCAATAGTGCGGAAGCCAATCATATCATTAAGCGTATCCTGCTCATGGATGAGCGAAACTTTGTAAAGCTTCGGACTTTGTGGTGACCAAAGTTTTAACTGTTTTATACCCGTATTGATGACCGCCCGTCCTGAATCATCTGTTATTACCGTGGTATGAATACCTGCTTCAGGAATCAACACTATGACCTTTTCATTTTTTTTGGCGTCTGATAATTGTACATAACCATTCAACCGCGTTGTATCTGCTTTTGCCAACTGAACTTTATAATCGCTGATATAAGAGGCAGGCAGTTCAGCTACAAATACATCCCGGGTAATGCCTCCATAATTCCACCAGTCAGTATTTACTGTTGGTATTTCATCCTGTTTGCGGCTATTGTCTGCTTTAACGATAACCGTATTTTCCCCGTTTTGTATTTTGTCTGTTATATCAAATTGGAACGGAGTAAAACCTCCTTTATGCATACCTAATTTTTTTCCGTTGAGGTATACATGCGCCTCATAATTTACCGCTCCAAAATAAAGAATGTATTTTTTTTCCTGCTGTCTGGAAAGCGTAAACTTCTGGCGATACCAAACAGTTCCCTCATAAAACTCGAGCTTGTCGGCCTGGGAATTCCAATCCGCCGGTACACGAAGCGTAGGCGATAAATCAAAATTGTATTCAATAAGATCTGTTTTATTCGCCGATTTTTTATCATCATAAAAACCACCAGTGCCGGAAGCCGATTCATCAAATGGTTTGTGCCGGTAATCATAATAACCGTTTTCATAAGGGTCGATGGTAAAATTCCACCGGCCATTCAGGCTTAATATTTTCCTGCCCTGTATGTTTTGAATTGTGGTCGTTTGAGAGAAGGAAGAAATAAAAAGAGACAAACATATTGTTGTCAATAATAGCGCTCGTATCATTAAAATTTTAAAATTTATTAGTTTATAGAACCCGACCATAATTAGATAAGTTCACCTTCATCTTTTATCAAAAAAATCTGCGAGCTGGTACACCTGCACATTCAGCTCTTTCATTTTATTCAACAGGGGTTGATATATTTCGTAATTCCATGTGACGATCCCTTTATTAGCATCTGTATTACTGGGGTCAACGTTTTTATCCATGGGGTCATTGTCCTGGTATTTAAACCATTGAAAACCTACGCATGATCCAGATTCAAGAAGTGCCAGGGTAAAGTTCTGATAAAAATCACCGCGGTCATCCTGCGTTTTTACTATCCATCCTGCGCCCGAATAATTAGGCATCCCTGAATCTTCTCCCTTCACATACCATTCTGTAACAATAAAAGGTTTGCCCGACCATTGTTCCCAATTTTTCATATCTGCTGTAACAGGAGTCCACTCGCGGTAATAATTAATGGCGATCACATCAAGATATTTTCCCGCGGCTTCAAATACCTGCCGAACTTTTAGTTCATAACTATGCAACCGGCTTCCGAGGTACAAATGATTTGGATCATATTTTTTTATAGCCTTTGATATCGATGAAAAATATTTCTCTGCTACCAGGCCAAGAAATTCATTGCGAATACTATCCGTTATCATAGGCTGACTTAGCTGATGTACTTTCAGCCATTGCTTTGCAGCCATATAACCCGGATCTGACGTATCTTTTTTGCTTAGGTACCTGTCTAGTGTTAATCGTTCAAAGGGTAATTCATTGTCAGAAAAATAACCGTATAAGTTTTTATCATCTTTGGTGGCAGTCAATTGCTTTGCATAGCTATCACAAAAACTTTCCCACCCAGGATCAAAAACAAATATCGTTCTGTCAGGATAGCCCATGTGACCACTTTCCTGGTAAACACCACCGCGCTTTTTGCCATAGTCACTCATGAAATTTTTCATGATAACATAGGCCATTGGTTTTTTATCCTGCGCATTGGTATTCAATACTGATGCATTGTCTGTCCACGCACCGTAAGCATTAAAGCCATTATTGCGTAAAAGCTTTGCGGTTTCACTGGCCCAACCCGGCTTATCACCATATTTTTCCTGCAGCACTTGTTTTGAACGATCTGATCCTCCCGCAGAGACGCTAACTACACCAACATTAATAAACCGATAACCTTCGGGATCAATATTATACCAGCGTTTACCAATTTTTTTTGCATAAAAAAAGCCGGTAGCTATATCTTTTTGATCTTTACGGCCACCGTATTTATCGAGCGGTATATTTTTAGATGATTTATAATCATTCAACGT
>JAQBNK010000047.1 GCA_028288595.1 Chitinophagaceae bacterium | reverse complement strand
TTTACACTAAGATTAAAGTCCGCAACTAATTTCTATACACTTCAGTATGTGTACCTGATAGAAAATAGTACATGGGAAGAGCGCCAGGCAATAGATGCGCAAAAACCTAAACAGCAATGAGTCCATTTCTCAGAAATATCATCCGGTTCATCCTGTTTATTTTTTTACAGGCATTTGTGCTGAACAAAATTCCGCCGCTTCACCAGTTTATCAAACCCTATATTTATTTTCTTTTCATTTTATGGCTGCCATTTGGAACATCCCGTTCGCTGCTCATGTTCGTCGCTTTCTTTTTCGGCCTAACGATGGATTATTTTACCGGCACACCCGGCTGGCATGCGGCCCCCTGTGTATTGATCGCTTACCTGCGACCTTTTCTGCTGAACGTACTGATACCACAGGACACAGCAGAAGTAAATTATGCGGAGCCTGGTTTTAAAAGTATGGGTGTTGCGCCCTATACGGTGTATGTTTTCATCCTTACTTTCATTCATCATGCTTACCTCGTACTCATTCAATGGTTACAGTTCGGGAACTTCTTCTTTTTCATAGGTAAAGTGGCGGGTACAACCGCGATCAGTATGTTGCTTGTTTTTATTACAGAGCTCTTGTTTGTAAGAAAAGCAAGGGCCCGTGTAAATGCTGCCTGATTTTTGCTTTTATTATCCCCGAAGAAATGCATAGAAAATTCATAGAAGTAAGAAACTATAATATTTATAGGCTATCGCGATGGATTTGAAATACCTGATCAATAGTCTTTAGAAATTTGCGGGTTCTGAGCTTCCTGCGAGAGCAAAAAGAATTTTTGATGCTTTGTATGTTTGATTGATTACAATCATCAAATTTGTATTCCAGTTCCTTTCAAAAAGATCTCTCATTTACATGCCGGCAAATAACCAGTCTCGCAGCAGGATAATCCAGGTAATTTTTATAGCAGTTTTTCTTGTTATAATACTGCAGTTGCTGAACCTGCAATTATTCTCCAGTAAATACAGGCTGCAGGCAGAAAATAATGCCCGTTACCGGAAAGTCATTTATCCTGATCGTGGAATTATCTACGATAGAAATAAAAAACCCATACTGGAAAATACCATCATGTTCGACCTGATGGTTACTCCTTCAGAAATAAGGCATACAGATACTATGGCACTTTGCCGAATTCTCGGGATTGATAGTTTAGAATTCAGGAAAAGAATAATTGAAGCGATCTTTAAAAATACGAGAGTAAGACCCAGTGTATTTGAGCCTTTGTTATCACCACAGTTATATGCAAGGCTAAATGAAAATATTTATAAATTTCCCGGGTTTGAATTGCATGAAAGACCGGTGCGTGTTTATCCTTACCACTGCGGTGCAAATATCCTGGGGTACGTAGGTGAAATTGATAGTAATTTTTTGAAACGCAACCAGGGCAGGGGTTATGAAATGGGCGATTATGCCGGCCTGGCCGGGCTTGAAAGAACGTATGAAAAAGTGCTGATGGGTCAACGGGGCATTAACTATTTTATTCGCGACAATAAAAGCAGGATACAGGGCGCCTATGAAGGCGGGGCTTATGATACCGTGCCTTTCGCCGGGAGAGCTCTTTACACCAGCCTTGATGTAGAACTCCAGCAGCTTGCAGAAAGGTTGCTCGGCAATAAAATAGGAAGCGTGGTAGCGATCAATCCTAAAACAGGGGGTATACTTGCCATGGCCACGAGCCCTTCTTATGATCCGAATATGATGTCTGGTTCAGAGAAGAGAAAAAATTACGGAAGGCTTGCATTAGATACTGCCCGTCCTTTTTTAAACAGGGCTATCAAAGGACAATATCCGCCCGGGTCTACATTTAAACCAATGGGTGGACTTGTAGCCCTTGATGAAGGGTTGATAACTCCGTCTTATGGATATGGCTGCCCTGGCGCATACACAGCGTGCGGTATTACGATCAGGTGCGAACATAAAGGAGGAGGGCATGCTTCCAATTTAAGACATGCACTTGCTAATTCATGTAACTCTTATTTTTCTGAAATTTTCAGGAAAGCAATTGATAACCCCCGCTATAAAAACCCAAGACTGGGATATTTAAAATGGAAAGAATACATGAATTCTTTTGGCCTTGGTGTAAAACTGGGAATCGATCTTCCAAGTGAAGACGCCGGGAATATTCCGGATACATCTAAATACAACAGAGATTTTGGTGGCCCGCGGTGGAACAGCTGTAACATCGTCACGCTGGGAATAGGACAAGACAGGATGCTGGCAACTCCTTTGCAAATGGCCAACCTGATGTGTGTAATTGGTAATAAAGGCTGGTATTATACGCCGCACGTTGTTGATAGTGTTGAGCGTGAAACTATAGAGGATACGGTCTATCTCGGCAGGTATAGAAAAAAACATGCTGTAGTACACATGTCTGATACAGCATTTAATGCTATTCATTTAGCTATGCTGGATGTTACACTTGTGGGTACTGCCGTGGCGGCAAAAATTCCCGGTATAGATATTTGCGCTAAAACAGGTACTGCACAAAATCCGCATGGAAAGAATCACTCATTATTTGTTGCATTCGCTCCAATGAATGATCCAAAAATCGCTATCGCAGTGGTAGTTGAGAATGCAGGTTATGGTGCCGTATGGGCCGCGCCGATTGCTTCGTTCCTTATGGAAAAATATTTGAAGGGTAGTATTGATTCTGCAAGGTTATCTGAGGTTGACAGGATCGCTAAAGCTGACCTGATTCCCGACGCAATTAAAAACTGGTATTCCAGGAAAGAGGCTCAAAAACATGTTCGGCAAATGGAACCAACACAAATAGAATTTAAAAACACGGATGAACATCCTAAGCTCATTTTTGACCCCGAAGCAGAACCAAATCGTAAACCACAGCGGGCAGATACAGAATTGAACCGACAGTTCATGGTGCCTGTAGACAGCAGGAAAAAACCAAAACAGCAACGCTAAATTCAGAATGTACAACGACAGGTCAAATAATAATGTTTCATTTTCAAAAGGTATAGACTGGCTTATTCCTTTTTTATATGCAATACTTCTTGCTATTGGTGTGCTCTGCATTTTTATGGTGGAATATAAGACCGATGTGAATTGGGCTTCTTCGTTATTCAGCGGAAAGACTAATTACAGCAAGCAGCTCATTTTTGCAGGAATCTGTATTGTTATCGCAATCATTATTTTATTAACAGACAGTAAGTTCTTTACTGCTTTTGCCAACTTATTTTATGTGTTCGGCATTGCATTAATGCTGGCAACTTTTGTGATAGGCAAAAACATAAATGGTTCCAGAAGCTGGATTCCTTTGGCCGGAGGTTTTAATCTTCAGCCTGCGGAATTATGTAAAATATTCGCTGCTTTAGCTATCGCAAAATATGTTTCACGACAGGACCTGGATTTTACAAAATTATCGGCCCAGATCATAGCCACAGTTTTAGCCATGACGCCGGCAGTGTTATCCATCCTTCAAAACGAAACGGGACTCGCCCTTGTTTATCTTTCATTCTTTATCGTGATGTTCAGGGAAGGTCTGCCGGGCTGGTTATTAATCGTTGGATTTTCGGCAGGCGCATTGGTTATCGCCACATTAATTATGGAACCTAATACGCTGGCAATATTACTTACCCTTCTTGCCGGCATTGCTATTTACATTTTGCGATACCAGGTTAAACGAAATAAAAGTGTACTCACCTTTATAATTATTATCTGGGTTGTTTGTGTGGGTATACAGCGGTTTGCAGTTCCTTATGTTTTTAATAATGTTTTCCAGTGCTACCAGGCGCAGCGTATTTACAGCATGGTTGGTAAAGATTATGATTGCAGCCACAACCGCAGTTCAAGAGACAGGGTCGATAAAGAAAAAGCAGTGAAGAAGCCGGATGATTATAATGTGCGGCAAAGTAAAATAGCCATTGGTTCTGGTGGAATAACGGGAAGGGGATTTTTAAAAGGAACGCAGACAAGGGGAAAATATGTTCCGGAGCAGCACACCGATTTTATTTTTACTTCCTTAGGCGAAGCCTTCGGTTTTACCGGCTGTTTTATTTTTTTGATGCTCTACCTGTTACTGTTAATGCGCATCATTATAATTGCTGAAAGACAGCGAAGTACTTTTAGCCGGGTTTACGGTTATAGCGTGGCGAGTATTTTGTTTTTTCATATTGCCGTTAATATTTGTATGACGATCGGCTTATTCCCCATCATAGGTATTCCCTTACCCCTGATAAGTTATGGCGGCTCATCATTATTAACTTTTACTATCCTGTTATTCATTCTTGTAAGACTGGATGCAGACAGGCAAATGGTATTACGTTAACGGGATTGATTAGAGGTTCAAGAAATGTTCAATGTTCAATTCTCAATTTTAAAAAATGCGGATCATTCCTCTTTCTGAAGGAGTTTTTACAATAGATAAAACAAAAGTATTTGTTCCGTTTGATCTTAGTGAAGATGAACTTCAACAAAGACCAGTGGGAAGTTTGCTGGTTGAAGTGCAGCCTTTTGTTGTTATAACTGGCAAAGACATTTTGCTATTGGATACAGGCCTCGGTTTTTCTACGAAAAGGGAACTACAATTGTTTACTAATCTGAAAGCAAAAGGGATTGATCCCGCATCCGTTACAAAAGTGCTGTTAAGTCATCTGCATAAGGATCATGCAGGGGGCATAAGTGTAAAAGATACGCTTGGAAATTTTTCTTTGAGTTTTCCGGGTGCCACATATTATGTTCATGAAAAAGAACTGGCCTTTGCTTTTGATAAAGGATTTCCTTCTTACATGATTGAGGAGCTTTCTATACTTGAGAATAATAGCAATGTTGTATGGCTAAAAGACAAAGGAACAATTGATGGATATATAGATAATGAAGTAACTGCCGGGCATAGTCCATATCACCAGGTATTCTGGATACATGAGGATAATGAAACCATTTTTTTTGGTGCTGATGATGCGCCGCAATTACAACAGATGAAAAATAAGTTTGTAGCTAAATATGATCATGATGGAAAGAAATGCATGCAGTTACGACAGCAGTGGTGGGAACAGGGAAGAAAAGAGGGATGGACTTTTTTATTTTATCATGATGTGAAGACACCAACCTTTAAGAATATCGAACAAGGAATAATGAACAAGGAATGATGATGTAGTGAGAGAGCCCTTCGACATTCTTTACTCCTTGTTCCTTTTTCGATATTAGACATTCCCTTAAAAAAAGAAGGCCCGCCCTGAAAAGAGCTGGCCGTTGCTAACCTATGAAAAACACCGAGTTTAAACCAAACAAGGTTTAGTTGTTATTATTATTTCGCCGGTTACCCGGTTTTTGCCTGTTTATGAGTTCTTTCTTTAGTAGGTCCCTGTAATTTCTTTCGATGGTGAAAACGTTATTTACACGTTCTTCACTGTTCAATACGCGGCTGAATTCAGGCTTATATCTTTTACGGATTGCCAATGCTTTTTCTTCAAACACTAACTCATCAGACATATTACTTTCTCTTGTCTTCCTGATCTCATCAGAATAACTATTATAAACAGGCCAGAACTTTTGCGCCTCATCAGTAGAAAGATTTAACTGCTTTGTTATGTAGGCCATTTTGATAGCCTCTAAGCGGTCAAACCTGTTATTATTACCAGGTTGTGCACTACAAATGTAGGTCTGCAGAAATAAAAAACTAAACGCTATAAATAGTTTTCGCATGATTTAATCAAATTTAAATCTCCTTCAAATTTTTCTCGCCGGGTTCTGTATTTTCTTTAAGGTATTCTTTAATATCCTTATCATTGATGGTTTGTATAACAGCCTGTATTCCGTTGTCATTCTCGGTTGCGGCGGCTGCCATTTCTAAATCGTCACCTTCTTTTGAAAGATAATTGGCGATATCTGAAGTGCTTACGGCACTGAGACTTTGCTGAAATTCTGCAGTATGAATGTTCCTGTTAGGGAGCGTTGCGCTGCTTTCATCATTACCGGCATTCACATAAATCGTAGTTCCGATTACCCCGGTAATTAATGCAGCTGCTGCGTAGCGAAACCATTTGCTTTTTTTCGGAAAAGGCTTCAGTTGAAAAATTTTTGCCGGTTTTATTTCCCCGGGTACTGTAACATCAAAGCCCTGGAAATATCCGGGAGGAACTGTATAAACATTCTCTTTAGAGATAGTGTTTAATATAGGAGCTAATTCTTCTAATTCTTCCCATACCTCATTTGCCGGCGAGGCTAGTTTGTTTAGGATTTCTGCCGCAAGATTATCAAAATAACCAGCGGGAATACTAAAAGGTGTTTCCCTGGAAAAGGCGGGCTCAGTTTCATGGATCATCATCATTAGATGATCAGCCAACATATTAAAGTAATCATCAGGTACAGAAAATGGTGTAATTCTGCTTAAGGCTGCAACGGCAGGACTAATGTCGTTTAGTTCGTTCGATATTTCGGTTCTCTGTTCCATCTTCCACCCTTCGACTGGGTGTTATAGCCGTAGTTTAATGGTTTTTGATATAATCTTCAATTTTTTTAACTGCGTGATGATAACTTGCTTTTAGCGCTCCCTCACTGGTTTCCAGCACCCTGCTCATTTCTTCATAGGGCATCTCATCATAATACCGGAGCGAGAAAACAATCTTCTGTTTTTCAGGCAGTTGCTGAATGGCCATTTGTAATTTCCATTCCAGTTTGTTTGCATCGAAACCTTTTTCAGCGGCAATTTTATCTTCAAGATTATTGTCTTCATCAGAAAGACTAATGGACGATCGTTTTTTTTGCTGGTCCAAAAACGTGAGGGATTCATTAGTAGCGATTCTATATAGCCAGGTATAGAGCTGGCTGTCTTCGCGGAAATTTCCAAGGGCTTTCCAAACTTTAATAAAAACATTCTGTAATACGTCATTCGCATCGTCGTGCGTAACCACTATCCGGCGCACATGCCAGTAGAGTTTTTCCTGGTATTTCTTTATAAGTGCTGTGAAAGCCCGCTCTTTTGTTTCAGGCTGCCTGAATTGGTACAACAAGTCTTTATCGTCTGACTGCATCCCTGTTATTTAGGTAAATATAAAAACCCATCCCTTACCGACAGGTTGAACTTGAATAGTTTAGCAAATATCAGGCAGACTTTCTTTTCAGCACTTTTTCAGCAGCTGTAACAATGTTTGGGGAGTCAAGACCATATTTCTTTAAAAGATCCATTGGCGGGCCGCTTTCTCCAAAAGTATCGTTAGTGCCAATATATTCTATTGGTATGGGAAAATTGCGTACTGCAACGCGGGCAATGCTATCTCCCAGGCCACCTATAATATTATGTTCTTCACAGGTTACGGCACACCGTGTTTTGCTGATAGATTTAATAATAGCCGCTTCATCCAATGGTTTAATTGTATGTATATTGATGAGCTCTACGCTGTAACCTTTTTCCTCCAGGATCCTTCCTGCCTCAATAGCTTTCCAGACAAGATGGCCGCAAGCAAAAATGCTGATGTCGGCACCTTCATTCAAAACCTGGGCTTTCCCGATTACAAAATCGCTTCCGTCTTCTTTAGTAAAATTTGGCCATTTGGGGCGTCCAAAACGGAGGTATACCGGACCCTGGTAATCAGCGATAGCCTTGGTTGCGGCTTTGGTCTGGTTAAAATCGCAGGGAACAATCACCGTCATACCCGGCATCATTTTCATCAACCCTATATCTTCTAATATCTGGTGCGTAGCACCATCCTCGCCCAGCGTTAACCCTGCATGGCTAGCACAAATTTTTACATTTTTGCCGCTGTATGCCACGCTCTGACGTATCTGGTCATAGACCCGGCCAGTACTAAAATTGGCAAAAGTGGTTGTATAAGGAATATGCCCACCGATTGTAAGACCAGCGGCTATACCAATCATATTGGCTTCACCAATTCCACATTGAACAAAACGGCCGGGAAAGTCCTTTATAAAAGGTCCCAACTTCAGTGAGCCAGCCAGGTCTGCCGTAAGAACAACAACTCTATCATTCGCCTTTCCGGTTTCATATATTCCTTCACCAAAACCACCCCGGGTTTCTTTTTCGTTCAGTACCTGTATGTCTTTGAGCATCTTAATTTTTATGTTGTGCAAAGAAAGTAAAAAGTAAAAAGTAAAAAGTAAAAATCCCGCGATAGCAGGATCTATTTTGATTTTTTCTTTTGAATTAATTCAGGGAAGGATTCTGCTTCATCATCAACTCCTCATCTTTCTTCACTCTTTTTTCCCATTCCCAGGCGGTCCTCATCATTTCATCAATATCATATTTTACCTGCCAGTTTAATTGCTGTACCGCACAGTTATTATTAGCATAAATGGCCATTATATCACCCGGCCTTCTGGGGCCGATCTTATAATTTAATTTTTGCCCTGTCACTTTTTCAAAAGCATGAATAGCTTCTAAAACGGTTACACCGTTGCCGGTGCCGAGGTTGAAGATTTCGCAGTTGGTTTTATTCATGTCATTCAATAGGTATTGTATTGCCAGTGTATGTGCGTGAGCGATGTCGCTCACATGAATAAAATCCCGCAGGCAACTTCCATCTCTTGTTTCATAATCATTTCCCCAAACCTGCATTTGAGGCAGTTTACCAATAGCAGTCTGGGTAATTGCAGGAACTAAATTTTGAGGTTTTCCTACAGGCAGCTCGCCGATATTAATTGAAGGATGGGCACCAACGGGATTAAAATATCTTAAGAGAATCACATTGGTTTCGCTGGTTTTCGCAAGGTCGGTTAAGATCGTTTCTCCCATTTGTTTAGTTGCGCCATAGGGAGATTCAGCTTTTTTCGGGGGAGTATTTTCAGTAACAGGAATTTCATCAGGACTTCCATAAACCGTACATGAGGAGGAAAAAACAAAATTGCTGATAGCAAATTCCTGCACACATTTTAGCAGGTTGATCAGCGAGAACATATTATTCTCATAGTACATCAGCGGTTGCTCAACTGATTCGCCAACGGCTTTATATGCGGCAAAATGAATAACGCCTTCTATATCTTCATTTTCCTGGAAGATGGCCAGTGTTTCATCGAAGTTCTTCAGGTCAACCTTATAATTCTTTACTTTTTTACCGGTAATTTTTTCGATGCCGTCAAGAAGATAAGTAGTGCTGCGGGAGTTGTCGTCTATAGATATTACATCAAACCCATTTTCAATAAGATCAACCACGGTGTGCGAACCAATATAACCACAACCTCCTGTTACTAGAATTTTAGGCATCGGATAAGTATTATTCAGAATTGATAATACTGCTAATTAAGCGAATAATTTGAAGATGTAAAAGAAAATAGCAGCGAGCAAAGCGCTTACAGGTATAGTGAGCAGCCAGGCCCACAACAGGTTAATTGTTACACCCCAGCGTACAGCAGACAGGCGTTTTGTTGCGCCCACACCCATAATAGAACCTGAGATGGTATGTGTTGTACTCACGGGTACGCCGAGAGCATGTGTTATAAATAAAGTAATGGCTCCGGCTGTTTCTGCGCTAACGCCTTCAAAAGGAGTAACCTTCGTTATTCGTGTTCCCATCGTTTTTATAATTTTCCATCCGCCGCTCATTGTTCCGAATCCCATGGCTGCATAACATCCTGCCTTTATCCATAGCGGGATGTCTTTAATAGAAGTTTTGCCTGTTACCGCGTTCACTGAGGTTTTTATATGAAGCCAGGCTGGCTCTGTACCGGTAGTATAAAGATGTCCGGCATAAATAATAACTGCCGCAGCTAACACGCCCATTACTTTTTGCGCATCATTGGCGCCATGACCTATGCTGAATGCAGCAGATGATATAAGCTGGGATCGTTTAAACCATTTTTCCGCTCTGTAAGGATTGGAGTTTTTCGCTAAATGCGCCAGCAGTATGGTAATAACAAAAGCTATCAGTAAACCGATAAGAGGTGCAAGAAAAATGAAAAAGAAGGTGGTATAAATTTTACCGATATCACCGAGCCCGGCTAAACCAGCTTTTGCTATAGCCGCTCCTGCGAAACCACCCATTAATGTATGAGAGGATGAAGATGGAATTCCGTACCACCATGTTAACAGGTTCCAGATAATTGCCGCGAGCAGCCCTGCAAGAATAACCCAAAGATCTATGGCACTTGTTTTAACAATACTGGCGACTGCATCCGCCACTTTTAAATCAAAAAGAAAAGCCGCAACAACATTAAAAAAAGCCGCCCATAAAACCGCTTGTAACGGGGAGAGCACTTTTGTAGAAACGACTGTTGCAATTGAATTGGCGGCATCGTGGAAGCCGTTAATAAAATCGAATATGAAGGCGCAGATAACAACAGTTAAAAAAAGTGGAAACATAAATTTGATTAAGTAAGAAGTATATTTTTCTAACTAAGCATACTTGACAATAATAGATTCTATCACATTGGCCGCATCTTCGCACTTATCAGTAGCTACTTCCATTACCTGGTATATCTCTCTTTTTTTGATCACTTCTTTAAAATCATTTTCTTTCTGAAATAAGATCTCGATACTCATATCAAATACATCATCTGCCTGGTTCTCGATACTGTTGATCTTTACCATAGCTTCCGTCATCGCTCTCAGGTTTTTCATATCTCTTAAACCCATTACAGCAACACGTATTTCAAGACATGCCTGCTCAATTAACTCTGCCATTTTTTGCATGCCGCTGTCATTCGGATTTACACGATAAAAACTGATCTTTTTGGCTGAAGCGAAAATGTAATCCGCTATATCATCTAATGAAGTGGCGAGGTAGTGAATGTCTTCCCTGTCGAAAGGTGTAATAAAGTTTCTGCTTAATTCTGTAAACAGGCGGTGTGTGTGTTCATCATTTCGGTGTTCAAGGTCTTCCAGTTTAGAAGTAAGGGAAGCCCTGATATTAACATCAGGTTCATTTACCAGTTGTTTAAGCATTTTACCCATCTCGAAAACCGTGTCTGCCACATCTTCAAAAAGCCCGTAAAAAACTTTGTTTTTAGGCATGAATATCCGGCCTATGTTATTGATCCCCATGTTTCAGATTTTGACAAAAATAGACTTCTCACTTCAGACTGCTTCTCTGAGGGAAGGAAATAATAATAAGATAATATTGAGTGTTGCAGCCGGGCAGGCTTAGGATTCTGGTGTTTAATGTTAATGCGCTGGTAACACTAGCTTCATAATTCCTTAACAACCCGCTGGTAGTTTCGTGTAAATTCTTATACATGAGACATTTCATATCCATCCTGGTAATTATTTTTTTAGGTGGCTTTTTTGCCGGCCAGCTGATTGCACAGGAAACAACTGCTACGCTTAACGGGCATGTTATTATTGAGAAAGACGTTCCGGGAACGAATGCCACCATTACAATCAGGCATATTCCTACCGGATCCATAACTATAGCAACAGCAAATAATAAAGGAATTTTTGTTGTTCCTAATTTAAAACCCGGAGGCCCTTATAACATCACTGTTGCTTATGTAGGATTTAAAACAGAAACATATAATGATATAAATCTTGGACTGGGAAATAACCCCGAACTGGAAGTAATATTAAAAAATGAGACTAATCAATTACAGGAAGTAACCGTTCTGGCAAATGGTAAACGACAAATACCTTCAGGACTTACAGTTGGCAGGGCACAATTGAATACTTTGCCAACTATAGGGCGGAGCATAAGTGATTTCACAAGGCTCACTCCTCAGTCAAACAATAACTCATTTGCAGGAACGAATTTTCGTTACAACAATGTAACCTTAGACGGCGCTATTAATAATGATGCATTCGGCTTTAGTAATTCTGCTGGTGGAACAAGCGGTGGCGGGCAAGCCGGCACTGCAGGTTCGGGTACACGCACCAATCCATACAGCCTGGATGTGATACAGGAAGTACAGGTGCAGCTTGCACCTTATGATGTGAAGCTGGGAAATTTTACCGGTGGAAGTATTAACGCTGTAACAAAAAGCGGAACGAATGATTTTCATGGTTCGATATATGGATATGGCCGTAACCAGTCACTCGTTGGTAAAAGTGTTGACGGTCTTAAATCCAGGATCGGTTCTGATTTTCACGATTATCAATATGGTGCAACAATAGGAGGGCCCATCATTCAGAACAAAGCTTTCTTCATTATTAATTATGAGCGCACCAACAGGCAGGAACCTTCTTTTTATAATGCAGGTGATCCTGGTGCAGCCATGACTATAGTCGAAGGTCAGCAGATCGCAAACCAGTTAAAAACAAAATACGGGTACGATCCCGGCAGTTATGCGGGTGTCTATAAAATTTTTACAAAGAGTGATAAATTATTTGGTCGCCTTGACTTCAAATTGAACAGCAACAATAGTCTTATGCTGAGAGCGATCTATACAAATGGCAGTGGAAATAATTTAGAAAGATCCTCTACGAATTTTCAATTTGGTTCAACAGACTTTACGCAGTACACAAAGAATATGAACCTGACCGGTGAACTGAAAACAAGATTCAGTAATAACCTGAGCAATCTTGTGAATGTTAGTTATATTAATGTACATGAGTATAGAGATTTTCCGGGAACACTTGCGCCTTATATCGATATCGATAATGGCCGCATCACTTTAGGAACATGGAGAGAAGCTTCGATTTATAATCTCAAACAAAAAACAATTGAGATCACCGACAATCTTACTTTAACGAAAGGCATTAATAAATTCACCTTCGGAACACATAATGAATTCTATAACCTTACTTATGGTTTTATTAATTCATGGAACGGCCGTTGGGAATACTCGAGAGGGTTAAGTAGTTTCTTAGCAGATAACCCTTCAAGAGTAAGGGGTGCATTTACTATCGATCCAAAAATTGCCAATGACAGGAATTTTATTTATGATAATCCGCCGAACCCTTATTCTGTTGCTTTAACAAGTGTTTATCTTCAGGATGAAATTTCTGTAAGTAAAAAATTCAAATTATCCCCCGGTGTTAGATTTGATTATTCTTTCGTTGGGCAACAGCCCTACCTCGATCCCGGTGTTAATACAACGAACAGTAATCATTATGTATCGGCAAATCCCACTTATACAAACACGCCGTTTAATGAGTTAACAGGCAATTTACCTTCAAGAATAACAGTCTCTCCAAGGTTAGGATTTAACTACGATGTAAATGGCAACCAGAAGGTTGTTATCCGTGGGGGTACAGGAATATTTACGGGCCGTGTACCTTTTGCCTGGTATGGTTATGCTTATACATTGAATGGTGGAACTTATGGAAACATTGACTGGAACGGTATCGCTTCGGGTACAACAGTTCCATTGGCTATAAATCCATATGGATTAAAAGACACAGTTACAAAATATGGCGGCACATCCCGCAGCAGTACAAAAGAGATAGATGTTTTTGATAATAATTTTAAACTGCCCAGTATCTGGAGAAGCAATATTGCAGTCGACTTTAAGTTTGGAAGAGGATATAAACTGACTTTAGATGCGATGTATACCAAAACACTTTATGATGTAAAGTATGAGCAGATCAACCTTAAAGACTCTATTCAGTATTTTTCTGCAGGACCTAATCAAACCCCGGTTTATGTGGGTGGAAAATACAATGGCAATTATTCCAACATTTATTACTTAACAAACACGAGTGAAGGTTATCGCTATAATTTAACCGCACAAATATCCAAAGCGGGCAATAACACAACTTTAGGCACACACTTATTTAAAATGAACTGGAGTGCGGCCTATACTTATGGAATGAGTAAAGACATTACCAACGGGATTCGTAATTCATGGGAGAGTAGTTTTAATGTGAATCCAACGGTCGTTCCAAGTAACTCCGGTCTTGCGTATTCTAATTTTGATCTGCGTCATCGTGTTGTTGCAACATGGAACGGTAATTTTACCTGGAACTCATCTAATATTACGTCCCTTACTTTCTTTTATTCAGCCCAATCAGGAAACCCGTACAGTTTGATTTACCAGTCTGCGCCTTTTGGAAGTGGTTCGAATGCGCCGTTGCCTTACATTCCTAAAAATCAGTCAGACATTAATTTGACTGATAAAGGAACTTATACTGCAGTACAGCAATGGAGCGACTTAAATAATTTTATTGAAAGTGATTCTTACCTGAAGAAAAGAAAAGGACAATATGCTGAAAGAAATGGTTTGCGTACAGCATGGGTAAATGAACTGGACATGAAACTGATGCATGAATTTAAACTGAGCAAGATCAATAAATCTAAAACGCTTCAGATCAGCCTTGATGTTTTCAATGTGCTGAATTTATTGAACAATGACTGGGGACATGTAACGTTCGTTACTAATCTTAATAACTATACTGTCAACTTCCTGCAGTTTGTAAAAGATGCGAATGGAAAAAATCCCGGAGCGCCTTCCACCGGCTATGTTCCAACATTTAACTTTGTAAAACCAACAGGATTGAACGGACACTATTACACACTTGATCCTATTAGTTCAAGATGGCAGGGACAAATGGGAGTGAAGTTTAATTTCTGATTTTTTATATTGATAATAGAGCCGCTTCTGTAAAGGAGCGGCTCTCCTGTTTATGATTTAGGCTGTGGAGATCGGGATAACATTTTCTATAGCAAATTTTTTTAGTCTCTCTTTGTCCCCAGCGTAAATCCAATCGTCGTTCCAACATCAACTTTACTACGCACATGCATGCTCTCTCCGTGTGCTTCTATAATGTGCTTGCATATCGCAAGCCCCAACCCGGTACCACCTATATTTCGGCTGCGGCCGCGATCAGTACGGTAAAAACGTTCAAAGATCCGGGGTAAATGCTCTTCAAAAATTCCGATACCATCATCGCTTATTTCAAACAAAACATGCGTTTCATCGGTTTTATAAATACCAGCGGTTATATGTCCGTCTGGTTTCCCATATTTAATTGCGTTTTCAACCAGGTTGATCAATACCTGCCGTATTTTTTCTTTGTCAGCAAATACCGTAACTGGCGGCTCGCATCCTTTTTTTATTTTCATGGTGATGTTGCGTTGCGAAGCTTTCATCTGTAAAGACTCATACACTTCTTTTAGTAATTCATGGATGATAAAAAAAGATTTTGCAACAGGTTGCTCCCCGCTTTCGAGGAGTGATATGGCATCCAGGTCATTTACAAGATTCACCATCCTGTCAACGTTTTTCGCGGTGTTCTCTAAAAACTTCCTGTTCACGGAAGAATTTTCCATAGCGCCTGATAAGAGTGTATCAACATAACCCTGTATAGAAAAAATGGGCGTCTTAAATTCATGAGCAAGATTATGCAGGAATTCTCTTCTGTAGGCTTCATTACTTTTTAATATTTCTATTTCGGCGCTTCTTTGCATGGCCCATTTTTCTACATCCTCTGTTACCTCATCAATACTTTTTTGAGGAAGAATATATTTATAATACATCTCCTCTTTTTTACTCGCCTTGGTTTGATAAATAAATTTGTAAATGAGTTTGATCTTCCTGTATATAAAACGTTCTAGCACGGACAATATCAAAAAATAACTGCCGATAAAAACAACAATAAAAGCAATAACAGAAATATCTGTATGCGGACTCACAAAATAAAATCCAATGCCAACCGGAACCGATAAGATCAGCGCCGTTAAAAGAGAAAGTTTTTTAGGAGAAAGATTTTTGGCGTTGAACATTGGATAAAGTTACAAGGAAGGCGGAAGAGAATATCGAACAAGGAACAAGGAATTTTGAATAATGAACAGGACCTCAAACAATCAAGAGCTTCTTTCGACATTCCTTGTTCGATATTCGCTTCCTTGCTTAAAATTTACAACTCAAACTTATATCCCACCCCTTTAACTGTCGTAATACAATCAACTCCTGATTTCTGCCGGATCTTCCTGATATGTACATCGATTGTTCTGTCGCCTACAATTACTTCACTTCCCCATACCTGGCTCAGGATTTCATTACGCAAAAACACCCGGCCTGGTTTTGATGCCAGCAGGTATAGCAATTCAAATTCTTTTTTTGCAAGAATTATCTCGGTTCCATCAATTTCAATTAAAAAGCGAACAGGGTCTATTATAACATTTGAGACGGTGATCACCTTATCGGTTTCTTTATTAATTCTCCTGAATAAGGCATTTACCCGGCTATTCAGCACTTTTGGACTGATAGGCTTGCTTATATAATCATCAGCCCCCGTTTCCAGCCCTTTAATTTCAGAGCTTTCGTCGTTCATCGCGGTTAAAAATACGATCAGGGTATTTTTAAAATCATTATGTGCCCTAAGTATCTGGCAAACTTCGATGCCATTTTTATAGGGCATCATCACATCAAGGATAATTAGCTCGGGATGAATCTTTCTTGCCTGGTCCAATGCCTCGTTCCCATCCCGGGCAGTAAAAATCTCGTACCCCTGTTCACTAAGATTATAGCTGATAATATTCAGGATATCCTGCTCATCATCAGCTATTAAAATCTTTTTCGCCTTATCCATTAACAATTTCTTTACACAAATGTAATTTGACTTCTTTACCCTTTATTTCACAGTGCATTATATTATTGTTAAGGGTATTGCTTGCCTTTTGGTCATATTTTTGTGTAACAAGCGGCAATGATGTACAAGAGATTACTTCCTTTTTTTTATTTGATACTTTTCTTCGCCGTAACGGCACCCGCACAGGATAAAACCAGCATTCCTTCTATGCGCCGGATATTTCATGATGAAATAGATCAGACGCAGAAAAAAATACTGGCTCTTGATGGTAAAGACGATAAAGTCTGGGCCCCTACTCAGAATGCTGGATTTAACCTTCAACTAACTCATACAGTAGTTGAGGAGATTGATGATATTCAAAAACAAATAGAGGCGGATACCACCCTGGATAATGAAAATAAAATGAAGTTTCTAAGGGGATTGAATGATGTACTGATAAAATATGTTAGCGGGTTTAAAAACCGCATATTCACTCCAAATCAATTTCCTGTTGCCGTAAAAGCTTATAAAGAAGCGGTGGTTCTTGAAAGGAGCGGCCAGTCCATTTTTCCTGTTGTTCGAAAAAATGATGCAGAGATAGGCTGGTTACTGGTAGAGAGTTATGCCTTTCAAAAAAATTCAGGCATGAAAGACAGCCGGGACCAGCTGATACTAAAAGATATCAGGAGGAGGCCCGATAAAATGATGAGCATTTTAACGGATCATCCGGATGTAAGTTTTGCTGATAGTATTATTAAATCAATCGCCTACCGCAACCAGGAAGAGTTATATAACTATGCACAATCACCCAACGGACTTGGTAAAAGAATAAGTGAAGTCGATGATTCACTTGTGCATGCGATCAGCAGGCTGGCAAAGATTAAAACAGGCCGTCAATATTTCCCTTTCCTTGATCTTATTTATCACGGTAAAATAACGACGGGTGAAATAGATGAAATAAAAGATGAGCCGGTTAAATATTATAAACTACTCGTAAAAACAGAGATTGATTATGCTGACCGTCGCAGGCACGGAGACACGCCACTGGTTATGCGTACACTTACAAACTGGTTGGCGAGAAAGGCGAGTGAAGGGTTTGTAAAACCTATCAATGACCTGCATGAAGAAAATAATCCTGCAGTTCGTTTCAAGGTGCTTGATCAGCTTACAGCAGAAGAACTTTATTTTCTTCCTGTATTAACGGATAATGAAATTTATACGAGCAGTTATATCGGTATTTACAATAAGATGGTTCAGAAAATGAACACATCCAGTACTGACACATTATTAATGAATGTGAAATTTGATCACTTTAAAAAGTTCATCCGGATGGCGGCGAACTATAATACGCTGGATGATTTTTTAAGTAAGATGGACCAGGCAAATGCTCAAGTATTAATGACCGCATTCGTAAATGGTCTTGAAAGAACGGGTGACCTTGAAGATGCAGTTGATGTGGCTGATTCCTATGCGAGCATATCAGACCCGGCTATACATAACCTGTTACTCGCCCAGGTAAAAAGTAATTTGAATAAAGCCAGCACTCCGGGTGGGCGCAGGATTTATAATATTCTGAATACTATTTTTCTTTCAAAAGATTCTTCTTCCAATGCGGGAATGTTCGATGCATTAGGAATTCCACCAGTGTATTTTATGCCGAATAAAATGCTGCAGGATACCGGCGGCCGCATCGTCGTACAACAATTTTTTTATGGAGATAAAGGTGGGATCGCCGACTTTAATTCTTTCCTGAATCATTATAAATCTGCTAACTGGAAAATTACACCTTCTAAAGAGTGGGTAACCGTTACTTCAACAAAAGGAACACCGGTGGTTATTTATTCAAACCGGCCCCTGGAAACAACGGAAGACCTGGATGCAAAAGCGCAGGCAAACTTAATAGACTGGCTGGAAGAAAATAATATAGATCCTACGGTGGTTATACACCGGGGACATAGTTATTATGCCAACGCCACGATACAGCAATTAGCACCATCAGCAAAAGTTGTTTTTTTAGGTAGTTGCGGAGGCTTCCATATTTTAGATTCCGTCTTAAACATTTGTCCGCAGGCGCATATCATCGCATCGAAACAAATTGGTAGCTCCACTGTAAATGAACCTTTGCTTAATCTTATCACCGAAACACTGAGGCTGGGTAAAGATCTTAACTGGCCGCAGTTATGGAAGCAACTGGGTAATGGTGTTCTTAAGAAGAATGAATACTTTAATGATTACATCGCACCGCA
>JAQBNK010000180.1 GCA_028288595.1 Chitinophagaceae bacterium | reverse complement strand
TTCCTTCTAATAAGCAAAACCAAATTTTGGAGATCGTAAAGATCATCCTTGACCTGGCATCACCTCAAAAGATCGTTCTGTTTGGAAGCTATGCTAAGGGCCACTATGTCGAACACAGGTATAAAGCAAAGGATGGAATCGACTATGAGTATATCAGTGATTATGATTTTTTGCTGGTGATGAATGATGCCCAGTAAAAGGTCTGGATATAAACTGAGGCGTTATATACTATTGTACGCGGATTTTTTAAGAACTCTAACAAATACCGTATTTATACGCTTGTTTAGGCATTTTGCTACGTCTATCTTGTTTTTTTTTTAATTCAAAAGACAAAATCTGCAAAATGAAAAAAAATCTAACTCTAATCCTTTTATTAATGAGTATGTGTCTGCTTCACTCTTGTAACAGTCCTGAAGTTCCACAAGAAACGCCACCTTGGTTCGATGTAGCAGAGGCTGATGCCGAAGCAGCATCAGCAGCCGCACTGGAATATGACTATCTTATTGGTCTGGCGCCTCCCTTTGACCTTAGCTATGTTGGAGCTATTGCTGGCTCGGCAGCATTTGCATCGGCTGCAGCACAGGGCATGATGAGAACAAACACAGTTCACCTTTCTAGCAATTACATGCTGCCTGAACTCTTTAATGTCAAGGGCAATCCTTATGAGATCATTGGAAAAATGCACAATGCCGCTCTAAAATTTGCCTACATGAACAGACTTGCGAACGATAAGCCTGTAAACATGGATTTCGTTGATACTGCCTTTGACCGGGCACTTTCTGTAAGCGATCTGGGCACCAAACAAAGGATTATAGTCCTCAACTATATGGATGTAGTATTTCGGAAAAAACTTGCCACAAACAACAATTATTTACAAAAATATCTAAGCTTCGATAAGACAAGCTTGCAAAGAACTGCAGGAGCTGATAAAAGCGAAATCAGGCTCTATATGGACAAATTCAAAAGCGGCTTTTATCGTCTGAGAGAACCGGGAATTGTTGGGAACATCAACTATATTAACAGAGAGATACAAAATGTCATGACAGGGAAAGATGAACTAAAACTTAAAAATAGTAAACTAATTTACCTTTCTGTATTCAAGCACTCGTACTATTGTTGGAATATAAATTAAATTTAGAGTGACTCCTCAATTAAATAATACTGTTAATAAAGAGCATCACCGAAGCTGCAACTGGGTGATGCTCTTTATAGTTTTCTTTGTTTCATGTAAGATGCATAAAGAGGATAACAAAAACACCAGTAATCTTTCGACCACTTTGAAGAATTTGTATAAACTGGATATTTACCGGGCCAGGGTTGCCGACTCTTTAAAATATCTTATACCAATCCTCGATACGATTTTAGAACAGGACCAGCGATACAGATACGGAATGAATAATGATCCGAGGTTAATAAAAATTTTCCAGGAACATACAAAAGAGATCAAGGAGACGGATTCATTAAATATGTTAAAGGTTATGAAAATCCTTGATTGGTATGGCTGGTTAGGTTATAAAAGAATTGGGATTAATGAGAACCTGGCTATTTTTTATGTGTTACAACATGCCCCTTTATCAATGCAGGAAAAATATTTACCAGCAGTGAAATTAGCTGTCAATGACAAACGAGAGCTGCCTCAAAGACTTGCAATGCTTGAAGACCGAGTATCATTGCGCAGGAATGGTTTCCAAATTTATGGAAGCCAGGTATTTTATTATAAAAGGGAGAAGAAATACTATTTGTCTCCACTGACAGAGCCCGACAGCGTTATCGAAAGAAGGTATAAAATAGGATTGGATTCTGCCACTTTTCCTGAATATCTAAAATCTTTTCACATCAGTTGGAATCCCAAGCAATATAAGGAAGAACTTCCGCGTATTCGGCAGTTGTATTCAGAACTAATACTTTCAACGTCGGCACGTGGAATTTTTTAAGATAGTTGAGTATAGCCTATGACATGATTTTTTAACTGTAAAAAATGGCTTTTTTTTTCTATAGTGCCGTTTTATTATACTTCGTTAATGATTTGTTCCTCGGCCACTGATTACTTTATTTTACTATACCTCGTATTGCCTGGCCCAGAATTATCCTGGGGTTATTTGAAACCATTGGACATACAGAAATCCTTTCCTGATATGAAGTGTAGCACGGGATTGATGAATGAGACCATTCCATAACGCTTTATTTATATTCACTGAGGTTTGTTTAAAAAAAGGAAATGAGCTTTTTATTGTAAGAGAATATACCGGAGAACTGCCTCTTGAGCTATGACTTTCTCGACTTACGATTTGGGCTGAAATAGTTGTTTCAGTTGAATCATCAAATTTGCAATTCACCCATATTATGGTACCTATCGAAAAAAAGATGCCTGTTAGCAAAATGAACAAAACATGTTGAAGCTTTCTTGCGGGTGCGGAGTCCCGGACAATTTGCCAATTAAATAAGGAAAATGAGCTGAGGATGATTAACACATAAGAATAAAATAAACTCTCTCGTAGGACAAAAAACGAGTTGACACTAACTAAAAATAATCCCAGCGCCGGGAAAAAAAATGAAAACAAGATTTTGGGAAACTTGAATGCTTTTGTTTTTACTTCCACTAAGTGAACATAAAAACGTACATACCAGGAAAAAAAAAGACAATTAAGAATAAGTAGTGTCCCCGAAATATTTCTAAAAAAAGGATGAATGCTGATACTTGCCGACAGGATGAACGATAGAATATTTGCTGTATTAACCCGCTTTTTTAATAAAGTCATTTTTTGTTCCGCACTTTCAGCTTCAATATTGTTCATTTTTCCAACATTTAAAATAAGAAACATAGAAATGGCCAATTGTAAAAACAAATTTTACCAGACTGTGAATTTTTGATATTGCTTTGGTTGTTAATAAAAAAGGGCTACCGAATATTTTTACCAATCGTTAGTAATTTTTATTTAAATCTTGTATATACCGTTATTTGTAAGTGATTTCTTGCCCCTAATACCATTACCCAAATATCTTCCTTCCTTACTAATAAAAAAAGATGTTTAAACCTAACTGTGTCCTATGACAATATTTTGATAATATGGAACTTGCGGCTATTGCATCTGAATATTTACAATTTGTAAATCTTTATGGCATTGATTTGGAAGCTATCAATACAGAAATACAAAGGAGTTGGAATGTCTTTGACATCAAGACAAAATACAACGTGCAGATATCCGGGTTGTTGAGAGTATCAACATAGTATTCTGAACTTCAAGTGAGATATATTTGCATCAACCTTATTTGCTTTAATTTTACTCTTGTGAAATCTTCTTTAGCACATCTTCCTTCTAATAAGCAAAACCAAATTTTGGAGATCGTAAAGATCATCCTTGACCTGGCATCACCTCAAAAGATCGTTCTGTTTGGAAGCTATGCTAAGGGCCAC
>JAQBNK010000174.1 GCA_028288595.1 Chitinophagaceae bacterium | reverse complement strand
ACTGACCTTCACCCGTAACCTTTGCTGCGTTTGTTATATCATCAAACTTCAAATCGCCTTTGTTCAGGTATAATTTATTTGAAACCATGTTCCCTGTAAAATAAATATCAGGAAGGCCGTCATTATTAAAATCGCCGACACCCACTCCACCGCCATTATAAATATTGGTTACGTCAATCGGATTCAGTGTATCGTTCTCAACAATTTTATTATTGAAATGAATACCGCTTTCGCCGGGTGAAACAAGATGAAATAAAGAGACTTTTGATTTACATGACTGCAACAGGAAACAAAAAATAATGATCCCGCAATAAAATCTAAAAAACATTTTTACTATCATTTACCGCAACAAGAATACAATTAAAAAATAAAAAAGAGGTAGAGCAGGCTCTACCTCTTTATAAATATCTATTAACAAAAATTAATAAGCAGGATCTTGTTTTAGATTAACCGTTCCTGACGAATTTTCAATATCGATTTGTCCCTGTGGAACTGGATAATATTCATTTTTCCCTTTTGTAAATTTCGCTGAAGGGTTAACGCTAAACAAACTTGGACGGGTTACTTCCGCAGCTATGTAAGCATTCAATACGGTTGCCATTAAACCCGGGCTTGCTTTGTCCCAACGTTGCAAATCAAAAAAGCGATGACCTTCCATTGCCAGCTCCATATACCTTTCGTGCATGATCGCTTTCTTTGCAAAAGCTTTATCCGGGAACGAGGTATAAAGCCCCACCTTGTAATTATCAGCGGGTGTAGAGTTAACGACGTATTTCCCGGTTGCAGCACTATAAACGCTGTTCAGGTATACCCATCCCGTTGGATCTGCCGCTCTTGTTCTTATCATATTCACATAGGCCATAGACTGAGCTAAGGTTCCAACTTCTGCTTCAGCTTCAGCGGCCCAAAGAATAATGTCTGCAAAACGAATAATATCATAATTGTTTGCATCCATTTGTGTTGGTCCCCAGAAACTTGTTTCAGTAGAAGCAAGAGATCCGGCCTGGGATTTAGCATAAACATTTTTCTTTGGACTGAAAGGTCCGTTGGTACCGGGGTCACGAATCCAATCCAAACCACTTGGAACTACACCCCAGTCAAAATATGGAACACCTGGTCTGCCCATTGCCCAATCGATACGAGGGTCAAGGTTCCCATTATAAGTTCCGGTAGCGGTATAGAAAGATTTTACACCGGCATCAGTGATTGTCGTTCCGGTGGCTGCTCCTACGTTAGGTCCGCTATTGTAAGTATCTAATAATGGCAAGCCGTTCGCATCAGTTTTAAAAGCATTGGCCAGGCTGATAGATGGATTATTAAAACCACAACATCCACCTGGGCCTGAGCCATTCGGGAAATTAAGGTTGTCGCCATATCGGCCTGCAGTACCTGATCCGTCATTCACTGAAAACTGAACAGCAAAAACTGACTCAGCACTATTATCATTAGCAGCATTAAAATTGGATTCATAATTCACAAGCGCATATTTCTGTCCACCAGCAGTTACACCGCTCAGAATTAACTTGTCCAATAATGCTTTTGCAGCTTGAAATTTATTTTGAAACATATATGCCTTGGCCAACAAGGCCATCGCTGCCCATGAATTTGCACGGGCCCTGTCTGGCTGGGTAGCAGGTAAGTTATCCATTGCAAACTGGAGGTCTGCTTCAATTTTTGGCCATATTTCAACCTGATTTCCCGAAGCATCTATATTAGGTACATTTATGTTTCCTGCAGCAACCGTAACTGTCTCATCAACATACGGTGGCGCCTTCCACAATTTTCTCGCTTCCATATGGAAATAACCACGCAGAAAACGAACCTCACCTGTAATTGTTTTTTTATCCGCATCGGAAATATCTGTTGTCGAAGACATGATCCGGAGAACTTCATTGGCTCGTTGTACTCCATTGTATATGCCTACCCATTTTTCCCGAACGTATCCATTGGTAGGATCAACAGAGAAAATGGAAACGGGCCCGGCGCCTTCAGTAAACTGATCCGATGGAATTGATCCTTTGTAAGAATCGCCACCGGCAACGCTGCCGAAAGTCCAGTTAGTTGGCGAGGAGCCCCAATTTATCTGGCCACGCAGCATAGAATAGGCGCCAATCAATAATCCTCTTACACCAGTTGAATTATTAAGATTGGTTGCATTAAGTGTGCCCAGTGGCTTTACATCTAACCAGCCTCTTTTACATGCATTTATTCCTGTAAGCAGTAACGCTATAACAGGTAAAATGATTAAATATTTGAATTTTTTCATTTTATGTCTGATTTAAAAATTAATGTTTAGACCAACAACAAACATTCTCTGGTTATTGGGATAGTTACCGAAGTCAATACCAAAGTTTGTCTGGTCATTTAAATTAGAACCTTGTAACTCAGGATCCAAACCTTTATATTTTGTGATCTGGAACAAGTTTGTTGCCTGAACATAAATACGTAAGCGTTCTACTTTATAACGGCTCAGCATATTACCTGGAAGTGTATAACCCAGTATTAAAGATTTGCATTTTAAGAATGAGCCGTCTTCCATGTAATAAGAACTAAACTGGCCAGAGTTGCTAAAGTTAGCAGACTGCTCTAAGACTGGTATAGTGGCGCCTGAGTTTGCGACATGAGCATTAGGATTAATGATCTTGTTTGCAGGGTTTGCCGGATCAGGAATAAATAACGGAGTTGGACTTCCTGATGAATTAACCAGGTGTGCAGAGTTTGTAGCAGCTTCTTTACTTACAGCACCTGCAAATACCTGTGGAAAATCTGTCCAGTAACGAACGTAATTAATTACTTTATTACCTACTGAACCATAAAAGAACGCTGAAAGATCAAAGTTTTTATAATTAACCCCCAGGTTCAAACCATAAGTAAATTTAGGGTTGGGATCACCGAAAAAGGTGCGGTCATCAGGGGTAATTTTTTTATCACCATTCACATCACGAAACTTAAGACGACCGGGGGCAGCATCAGTTTGTGTCGCTGATTTAGCTACATCGGCAGCATCTTGGAATAATCCTTCAACCTGGTATCCAAAGAATTCACCCATTGGCTGGCCAACCTGGAATCTTGAAAGAGGTCCTAAACGTGTACCACCCGCACTAAACCTGTCATAATATTGAACACCCGGAGGCAATGCAACAACACTGTTTTTATAAGAGGTAAAAGTAGCTGTAGCATTAAAACCTAAACTACGGGTAAGATTGCCTCTATAGGTTAATGATGCATCAATACCTTTATTTTCGATATTACCTGAATTAACAAACGGTGCAGAAGCTCCACCCGCCGTTGCCGGAAGAGCCGGTGCGAATAACAACCCGCTTATCGCTTTTTTGTACCACTCGATCGAGAAATCCAGTTTGTTTTTCAGCAACGTCGCATCTATTCCAACGTTGGTAATGATATCTTCTTCCCATGAGGTTTCTACGTTACCTAACTGGCTTGCATATAAACCAAACTGGGCTCGTTGTGATCCGTTAATATCATAGAATGAATTGGCCGCGGACTGACTATATAAACTGTAAGGGTTCGTAGGGTTGATATTACTTAAAGAACCAAGTTTACCCCAGCCTCCCCGTATTTTCAATTCATCTAACCAAGTCGTTCTCGGGAAAAATCCTTCCCTGGAAATACGCCATGCGCCGGAAACTGACGGGAACCATCCGAATCTGGCTTCTTTGGCGAAAACTGAAGAACCATCTCTCCTTATCGTACCGCTTAAAAGGTATTTATCTGCAAAATTGTAATCAACACGACCAAAGAGCGAGAATAACCTATTTTCATAAGGAGAACCACTATTCGTCTGTGTATTCGGATCACCGAAATTGATAGTAAACAGTGATGGATCAACCGTTAAATTGTTCGGATTAGTTATGAAATAATTGTTCCGGTTTGACTGAGACGATCTTCCATAATTTCTTATCGCCTCTGAACCAACCAATAATTTCACGCTATGTTTTTGCGCAAAAATATTATTATAGGTTAGTGTATTTGTCCAGGTTCTGCTGGAATTATATCCCGATCCCTCAAACATTCCGTTAGGATTTTTATTATTCTCAGCATTTTCATACGCAGTGTAGTTAAAGCCGTAATAATAAAAATTATCAAAATTGCCACCAATAGAAGTACGTGCTGTGAGGTGAGCCATTAAATCAGCTTCAAGGAAAACATTTCCCTGCACCTGCCAGTCATACCCCTTGTTATTAGCTGTACGTTGAAGATTCGCTACGGGATTCTGTGCGTTACCCAATCCCTGGGAGCCAGTGCCTGCATAATTACCCATAATATCATAAACAGGTATGATCACATTTTCCCTGTAACTCATGGCAATTGCATTGCCTTCACCCTGGTTAGTTATTCTCGGATTATCAACATTAAATATGTAAGCATTTTCACCGATTCTAACCCTGTCGAAAATATTAAACACGGTATTTATCCTGGCCGAATAACGCTTCAAACGGGTTTGAAGTAAAGTTCCCTCCTGGTCAAAATAACCTAATGACATATAATAGGTTGATTTATCGCTACCGCCACTTGCTGAAACCGTGTGGCTTTGAATAGGGGCAGGTTGAAATATTTCATGGAACCAGTCGGTGCCTTCTTTATTGGCTTTAGTAATCTGGTTTGTATAAAGCTTATATGTAGCGGGATCTGTGTTGGGAGCCCCGTTAAGTGTGGCAGTAGGTGTTATATAATCTGGGATAACCGGTGATGCACCTGCTCCATATTGTTTGTTGCCCGGCGTGAGCCCGCTGTTAATATAACTTTGCTGAACTGCCTGCGCTGTTTCCAGGGTATTAGCAATTCCAAAGCCATTTGACAAAGGACGCTGAGTACCATAATAGCCATCGTAGGTAACTCTAACTCTGCCTTGTCTTCCTTTCTTAGTAGTTACCACTACTACACCATTAGAACCGCGAACACCGTAAATAGCGGCTGCTCCGGCATCTTTTAGTATCTGGATAGACTCGATATCATTTACGTTAAGATCGTGAAGACCTCCGGGTGTTCCATCAACAATTATCAAAGGATTTACGTTGCCAATCGAAGTGATACCGCGAATTCTTAAGTTGCTTCCACCACCTGGTTGGCCACTGTTGATTACAGTTACTCCTGAAGCTTGCCCTTGCAGCAACGCTTCTGTAGTACCACCGGGAACCTGTTTTAAATTATTCACGTTAACAACAGCCACAGATCCAGTGATATCTTTTTTTCTCTGGGTTCCATAACCTGTAACAACAACTTCATTCAACAGATTGGTTGTCTCTGTTAATGAAAAATTCACCATGGATTTTCCGGCTACTGATTGTTCTGAGGATTCAAAGCCAACAGCTAAAACTACGAGCGTACTGTTTTCTCTTGTAGTGATAACAAAAGAACCCTGATCGTTAGTCAACGTTCCGGAGTTTGTACCCTTAACCTGGACGCTGGCACCAACAACGGGCTGACCGGTTGTTCTGTTAGTTACCTGGCCCCTGACGGTTTTCTGGGCAAATGTGTTCGAAGCGATTAATAGAAGGAATAGTGCAAGTAATGAACTCCTTGCAACTGAGGCAAAAGTTTTTAGCATGGCAAGCAGATTTGGTTAATTACTGTTAAGATTGTTTAACAAAGTGCTAACAATTTAGAAGTAATTTTTTAATTCACCAATACGAATTTTTTAAATTTAATACTAACATGTATTTTTTACACAATGTATTTTTGTTCTGTTTAATCGGCTTCAAATGCAGTCTCCGTAAGACTTTGCACGATCACGAATATTTTAAGAATTCATTCGTTTCATGTAAATAATTTTTCAAAAAAAATGATGAATGGGTTCTTCGAATATTCAGAACGCCCAACTTTTTATACTTTCTGGCTTACTAACTCCCACAAAACAATACCGGCTGCAACAGATACGTTCAGTGAATGCTTCATACCCCACTGCGGAATTTCAATCACCCCTTTACACATTGGTAAAATATCATTCCCAACTCCCTCTACTTCATTGCCAAAAACAACTGCCGTTTTTTTTGATTGAATTTTTTTGAAATCACCCAGGAGCGTGCTTCCCTCGGCCTGTTCAATTGCATAAACATCATACTCATTTTCCTGCAATGATTTTATCGCTTCAGTCGCCGAAGAAAAATATAACCAGTTCACCGTTTCGGTAGCTCCAAGTGCTGTTTTATGTATGTCGCGGTGAGGTGGTTGCGGTGTGTAACCACAGAGAATGATGGCCTCGATCAAAAATGCATCTGCTGTTCTGAAAACACTTCCCACATTATGCATACTGCGGATATTATCCAGCACAACTACAATTTTATTTTTGTCAGCTTCTTTAAATTCCGCTATGGTTTTACGGCCCAGTTCATCCATCGAAAGTTTACGCATGAAGCAAAAATAATACTGCGTTCACAGACAAGTATTTTCATTTCATCTATTTTTCGGAATATTCAAACTGCTTCTCCTTATCTTAAGGCCATCAAAAACTAATTCACATGAGACAATTAAAATCCCTGAAATTCATTATTGCACTGGCTTTTCCACTGGCGACATTGGCACAGGAAAAAATCGATGCAGTAATGATGCAGAAAATAAGGCAGGAAGGCCTTAATAACTCTAAAGTGATGGATATCGCTTTTTATCTTACTGATGCAAGCGGGCCCCGTTTAACGAATTCGCCTGGTTTTTTCAGAGCAGCCAATTATGCTAAACAACAATTATCGCAATGGGGTTTATCCAATGCAATGCTGGATCCCTGGGGAGAATTTGGCAAGGGGTGGGAATTGCAAAAATCCTACATCGCTATGACGGTTCCTTACTATAAAAACTTAATCGCTTACCCGCAAACATGGACGGCAGGGACCAATGGTTTAAAAACTGCTGAGGTTCTTGTAATAACAGCTACCGATTCCGCGGGTCTTGATGCATTCCGCGGAAGGCTCGGTGGAAAAATATTAATTCTCGACCGCACAGATAATTACACGCAAAGTTATAAAGCTGATGCAAGCCGTTATGAAGATTCAAGCCTGGAAAAAATGTCGAATGCTGCCATGCAGCAAGGTGGCGGAGGAAGGCAACAACAGGTTCCTACTACAGATACCGCTGAACTGCGCCGTCGTCGTGAGCAATTCCAGCGTTTCCAGGGTCCACAGATCATGCAGGCTACATTAAGGACACTTGCACAACAGGAAGGCGCCGTAGCCATTCTTACTACAAGTCCGCGCAACCATGATGGTACCGTGTTCGTACAGGGCGGTGGCGTATATAAAGGAAGTGATCCTGCTAACTTCCTCACTCTTGGAATGGCTTATGAAGATTATATGACGCTTCTGCGTCTTGCTAAAGCTGGTATGCCGGTTAAAATGGATGTAGATGTAAAGACTGCTTTTCAGACCAATGACCTGCAGGGTTATAATGTGATCGCTGAAATACCAGGCACAGATCCTGCTTTAAAAGATGAGGTGGTGATGCTTGGCGGTCACCTCGACTCATGGCACAGTGGTACCGGTGCAACAGATAATGCTGCAGGTTGTGCAGTAATGATGGAAGCGCTCAGAATTTTAAAAACTACCGGTGCAAAACCACGCAGAACTATTCGCATTGCTCTTTGGAGTGGTGAAGAAGAAGGACTATTGGGATCAAGCGGTTATGTGAAAAAAACATTCGGTGATCCTGCCACCATGCAGTTAACACCAGCTCATGAAAAATTATCAGCTTATTATAATATTGATAATGGTACAGGAAAGATCCGCGGAATTTACCTGCAGGGTAACGAGGCAGAGCGTTCTATATTCCAGCAATGGCTAACACCTTTTAATGATCTCGGCGCTAAAACGGTTACCATCAGCAATACCGGCGGAACAGATCACCAATCGTTCGATGCACTCGGTTTACCCGGCTTCCAGTTCATACAGGAACCAATGGAATATGATACCCGCACCCATCACAGCAATATGGATACTTATGATCATCTTTCTGCCGCAGATCTTAAACAAACCGCTACGATCGTTGCAGCTTTTGTTTACAATACTGCAATGAGAGATGAGAAAATGCCCCGCAAGCCTTTACCGCAGCCAAGACCTGCAGGTGGAAGAAGGCTTTAAATAAATCGAAAATTGAAAAGCGGAAATCGAAAATGGATGTTCGCTTAAAACAAAAGGCGTAATCATTAATGGTTACGCTTTTTTGTTTCTAACAGGCTTTTGGATGACACGATATTTATTATGTCGTCCTAATAATTAACTCACTTCGCAAGTATGCGTAAAGCGATATCACGGCTTTACTATAGTGATGATTTTTCCGGCACTTGTATCATATACATTTTTACCAGGCAGCTGCTCTTTCGTATAGTTGCCTTTTGCACGGGCTTCTATATACCCGGTCGCCGCTGTAAGTATTTCCAGATCTTTCACTTTATCCTTACGTACAAAATACGCATTCACTCCATGGCTTTCACAACCAATAAATGCATAACCTTTTTCTTCTGCAAGACCGCAAAGCGCAGCGACGGAAGCACCTGATGCAGCTCCTGCTGTTGTATCACTATAACACATGGTCCAGCTTTCAGAAGCGCCAAAAAGATGGTTGTATTCCACAATAACGATAACAGGATTTATGCAATCAATAGCTTTCCATATCCAGTAATCATTTCCATCAATATCGATATGCAGCAAACCAATATCGCCTGTAAACCCATTTTCCGTAATAAGTGCATTGATATTTTCTGCAGTAATAAAAGCAGGCACTGCTGTTATATCCTGCCGCCAGTAAATGTCTTCGCTCTTTAACACGTTTATATTTTTTGATGAGGCATCCATTACCAATCCTTTCCAGTTATCATTTATTAATAAAAAACGGGTAGTGGCCTCGCGGTAATCCTCCACACCAAACTCTATAAAAACTTTGTTCGTTATATCCAGGTGATTAACGAGGAACTGGATAATACCATCATCTCCCCATTGCGAAAAAACACGAAATTCAGCTGCGTGCAGATCCTGAATTATGAATGCGCTCCTCTCCTTATTTTTTTCAATAAGTAATTGAGCAGTTAATACTTTTTGTATATCCAGCTCATTTTTTAAATCGTATTGAGTATAAGCAGCATTATAAAGTTTCGCAAAAAATTTTGGCAGTTTTTTCATTCTGATTTATTAAGGATGTAGCATAAACTTCTACTAATTTAGTGTCTTAAAAAATATAGCGGGTAAAACCATGAATTTATTAGTAAAGAATGCTTCTTTATAATGAGTTTTAGTGAATATCAATTTAACTTTCGTTTATAAAAAAAAGAAATATGTCAACTCCACAAAAACTGGAAATAAAAGCCGCGCTTAAAATACTGAAACCCATTCACGAAGTATTTGAAGGCATCGCTGATCCTGAACACATGTCGCATTATTTTATTTCTAAAAGCACCGGCCGCATGGAAACCGGTAAAACTTTAACGTGGCAATTTCCTGAGATGGATATGCAATTCCCCGTAGAAGTAAAAGAAGTAAAGGCCGGTAATTATATTTCTTACGCATGGAAGGATATGGATGGTACCGAAACGCTTGTGGAAATTAATTTAAAAGAACTTGCACCCGGGGAAACTTTTGTAACCATTACAGAAAAAAGCAGGGACAATGATGAAGCAGGTATTAACTGGCTGCGCCGCAATACAGAAGGGTGGGCTAACTTTCTTGCCTGTCTTAAAGCTTACCTGGAATATGGAATTAATTTAAGAAAAGGCGCATTCGATCTTTCGCAAATGCCAACGGAAGCATAACAAAAGCCGGTTTGTTAAAACACCGACCATGGAAAGAACAAAATGGACCGAGCGAAAATTTATTTTTGATCTTCCCGAAGGATGCCCAATGTTTTGGCAAGACTATCAGGAACAGGCGCAAGATTAAAAGAAATAACTCATTTACTTACTAATGAATTTTTAGCTGCTAAAAATGAAAATGACTGCAGTATTAAAGAACATATCGGTCACCTTTCCGATCTTGAAAGTTTGCATGAAGGCCGCATAGATGATTTTTTAAACAGGAAGGAAATTTTGCGTGCAGCGGATATGAGTGATGCCGGAACGAATACTGCTGATCATAATCAAAAAAATACCGGCGGGCTAATTACTGATTTCATTAATAAAAGAAATCGCTTTGTTTCCCGGCTTGAATCTTTGGATGATGATACGCAGCATTTCCAGGCAATGCATCCACGATTACGAATTAGGATGCGTCCTGTAGATATGGCTTGTTTCACTGCAGAACATGATGATCATCACCTTGCCAGTATCAGCGAATAATCCGGCTAAGAGATCAACGCAAAAGCAGTTAAACTAATATACCTGCTATTTTTTATTTCAGCATCTTTCAGTATCCTTTCCTGCTTAAACCCGAGTTTATTTAATAGTTCAAGGCTTCTTTCATTCTCCGTTTCTACCAGTGCTTCAATGCGGTGAACTTTCATTACAGTAAATGCATAATTAATTATTATGGGCAAACATTCAGACATTACTCCTCCCCGTTGCTCCCCTGGTAAAAGCCAGTAACCGATCTCTGTTTTGTAATGTTCCTTTTTCCAGTAATTAAAGCCGCAAGCGCCGATAATCTTTTCAATATTATTCTTATAACAGACCCCCCACCATATCCCTGTTTCCCGGGTTAGCAGATCATCATAAAAATTCATTTGAGCCTTTGTTTCTTCAAATGTTTTATAAGAAACGCCATAATATTTTATGACTTCGGGGTGGGATAACCCTTCAAATATTTGTTGCTGATCATTGCTGATTATTTGTCTTAAAACAAAACGTTCGGTTAAAAGCTTCGGGAACATGTTACTGGTTTGGCGGATGCAACTTATAAATAATAATCTACTCCCGTCCTTTACAAACTTTATTGCTCCAGTAGTTCTTTTACTTTCCGGATTACTTCTTCCAACTCAAATGGTTTTTGTATAAATGCATCGGCTTTACAGGCAGCGGTTAGCGCTTCAAGTTTGTTGGAGACAGACATCAATATTATCGGTGTCCGGTTCGTAAGCTTGTTTTGTTTGATCTGGCGGCAGATATCACTCCCTGAAACACCTTTTAAATAATGATCGATTATGAACAGATCGGGAGCGTACCGGATAGCTTCCAGCGCATTAGTAAAACAAACAACATGGAAATTTTCTTCTTCTAAAACGATCTGCAGAATTTCCCCGATATCATACTCATCGTCGATGACGATAATTTTTTTTTTCATGCCGGCCTGATTTCAAATGAATATTATCCAGCGCTACCGCACCGGTTTATTTTCATTTGCAAAATCCTTACACCAAGCCTGACAGCAGATTCCAGGAAAAATGATTTGAATAACGCAAATAGAGGCCGCTAAACTAGGATATACGAATCAGTTAATCAAAAGATTATTGGAAATTTTCTTAAAAACCGGTCGACTATTTTGCATTGATGGATTGCAAATATTCAAGCACCTGCTTGGCTTCTTCGCCTCCTTTTTTTGCATGATGAATCAGTTGCAGACCATGAGGGCCTTTTGATTCTTTTAATGCAGGCTTCAATGCCAGTACATGTTTTACAATTTCAAGCTGCCCCAGCATGGCCGCACAAAAAACATTTATTCTTGCACCCTGGCTTAAAAGAAATAATGCCACTTCTTTAGTGCCTACATGCCCCGCGCCTTCAAGGGCTGTTTCAAAATCACCCCCACCCCAATCCCAGCAGACATTTAATAACCCCGGTTCAGCAGCGAGCATCGTTTGCGTTTTCTCAAGATTGCTATGCCCGGCGATCACAAACTCCTTTACCAGCTCAGGCTTAAGTGCCGGCGGCCTTACTCTCTCCTGGCTGGTTTGTGCTTTGCTTGGCGGGTTAAGAAAAATGGCAGAGCCTCCTAAAGTCGCTATCTGAAGAAATTGCTGGCGGGAAAGCTGTTTCATAAAATGATTTTCTTAAAGATAACTGCAACACAAGGCAATACATAGCCGCTTATCAAAATAAGGCCGCTCAGTTCTTTCAGCAGGCCAGGTGGTGAAACCAAAAAAAACGCGGCATTTTGCCGCGTTTTTCAATGTTAATTATTTGTTTGCTCCTTATGAACGGTCACCGTATGCTTGTGCACTACTACCGGGCGCTTCCTGCGATGATGTACTTTTTGGTTCACATGTACATTCACTGTAGTATGTGTGCTGTGGGCAGGTACCGCTTTTTTATGAGTAGTGGTTTTATGAACTACTACTTCCTGCGCCTTTGTTATGATAGCTGAAATCATCAATACTCCAATTAATAAACACTTTTTCATATTGCTTTTTGGGAAGTACTGCAAATAGAATACCGCAAAGCAGACTCACCGGGAGAACATCCGATATTACCTATTTCCATGCAGTTAATATTGCTGCAGCGATCATCATCCCTACAACATTATACAGCCCATCGATAAGGTGAATAACAAACGGCTTTTGCAAATACATATAAGACACACTTGTCGTAAGAAATGCGAAGAAAAAACCGACAAACGCCGCTGTTTCAACTGCATCACCAATGCCAGCCGGCGGTACTGCTTTAAGAACAACAGCGATACCAGTACAAATTAGAAATTGTAAAACAAAACTGATAACCATTACGCCAGCTACTCCTTTTTTAGCCTCAGGATTATTCATATCTATTTTGTGACCCCGAATCCAGGGCTTTTGAAAAAGGAAACTGTACCAAATAGCCCCTAATACAAAATAACCAATTGTGGCAACAAGAATATGAAGCCATGGAAGGCCTGATGTAAGATTTTGAAACATAAATAAGAGTTTAGGTGATGAATAAGAAACAAGATAGTTAAATAAAAGAAGCGCAGTCGTGCTCTCTTAACAAATCAGAGCAGCACGATTATAAATTATTATCGAACTGCAATTTTTCTTCTTTCGGTTTTTTAGTTGCTCCAAACCTATAGCTTATCCCGAGGTATAAAATTCTGCCATCTCTCCTGCTTTCAGAAACTTGTTGCAGGTATGGCGTGTTTATCTCCGATTTTTGAATAAGGGTTTTAAAAATATCAGAAGCCGTAAACACAAATGAAACTTTACCATTCATAATATCCTGTTTAATGCCCATGTTAGCAACAAAAGTACCATATTGCTTTCACTGGGGTGTTAGTCTTGCAGATCGATAATTTACACTTACCTGTCCCATTGTTGTTTTTGTAAAATTGAAATTCGTACTGAGGTTTGTACTCATCGATATGATTGATTTAGCGGTGCTGTACCCCAGGTTGCTGGCATCTATTTTATTGTAAAAAATATTAGTGCTCAAATTTGCTGACATAAATTTTCCTGCCTTAGCTGAAAATATTAGTTCTAATCCTGCAGACTGATCCGTAGCCAAATTCTGAGATGTGGAAAGAAAGGTTGAATCATTTAATTTAATGATCACATTCGTAAAAGCGTTTTGTTTATTACGGAAATAAATGCTGGGCACAAAAGAAAAATTCTTATTCTGCCATTTATATCCAAATTCAAATGAATGAATTATTTCAGGTAATAATTTTGGATTGCCCGCTCTTAAATTTCTCGGATCCTGGTATTCCGGGAAAGGATTGATATCATCTGCTTCGGGGCGATGCACCCGCTTGCTGTAATTTAACTGTAGCTCACTCTTATCACTCACCTTATAACTAAAATGGATAGTGGGATAAATCTTGAAATAGTGATTGGTAATGAATGAGTCTATAGTAACAAGGTGGCCACTTAAAGATGCATCCTCGGCCCGTAAACCCAATGAAAAACCGAATACTCCTAAACTACGCTGGTAGGTTGCATACACCGCGTTCACATTTTCATTGTAAACAAACCGGTTAGATTTGGTAAAATCTTTTACAAATTTCTTTTGGGTTGTATCAAAGTACTCCCCAAAAAAATCCAGGTCAGCATGATTGAATTTACCATCGTATCCAGCCTCCAGTTTGGAGTCTTCGCTTAAGGGATTAGTATAATCGATTGTAAGCTGCTTATCATTACTGGCCTGTTTTATCAACGTGTTATCATAGGTTAACTGCTTACCGGGGAAACGGTAAACATTGGAATAATGATTATCCTCTACTTCGTCCGATTTAGAGATATTAAACTCTGCTCTTAATTCATGATCTTCTTTTGCAAATTTGTGTTCAAAATACGCGGTTGCATTTTTCTCTATTTCACTTTCAGGATCCGTTCTTAAACGGTCGTAAGCAGATAAAAGGTTATGCGATATATTATAAGTTGTGTAATTCACTACATCGTGTTTCAGCTGATCACGATCATAATAACTGCCTGAAACTCCAAAACTGTTATGATCATTCATATTATAATCGATTCCACCGGTGATAATATGAGATACGGGACGGGCTAATGAGACGCTGGACAAACTATAGTAATCCCTGATTTTACCAGTTGAATCAAAATTAGTTCTGTCCAACTTATTAAACCGGTTACGGTTGTCCTGCCTTATGCTGTAATTAACGAATGCATTAAATTTGCCTGGATTATAATTCAATGTGAGATTGCCATTATAACGGTCACGATTACCAGCATTGGCAATAGCAGTTCCGTT
>JAQBNK010000145.1 GCA_028288595.1 Chitinophagaceae bacterium | reverse complement strand
GCAGTTATCTCGTACTTATAGCAAGCTTCATTTTAAATTCAGGTATCAGCGGCCCTACACTGCTGATGTTCTTTTTAAGTTTCCAGGTATTAATTGCGTTTTCTAAACGAAAGCTGCGTCATTTCTGGATCGGCTTACATATCCTTACCGGCATCGCTCTGATGATAACCGAATATTATCATCCATCAATAATATTTAATAATTACACGGTGAGAGCCGATCGTTTCATCGATTATGGCTCCAATTATATTGTCTGCCTTTTGTTCATGTATATAATCACTTTGTTTTTACGTGATAATTATAACCGGGAAAGAAAGCTCGCTATTCAGCGGCAAGTTGAATTACAAAGTTCGGAAGCTAAGCTCCGGGCTTTTTTCGAAAGCTCGCCGGCCTGTCATTTATTAGCAGGAACAGAAGGTGAAGTATTGGATCATAATGGTGCGGCTTCAAGATTTATTTATGCTACTTATAAGAAGGAAATTCAAAAAGGGAATCCTGTTGCCGATTACCTGTCGGATGCTTATAAAGTTCAATTCACCACCCATTATAAGGCCGCATTGGAAGGTTTTTCATATGAAGAAGATGTGCAGGCAAATTATTCTTCCGGTGTTATCTGGTGGCACGTTTCTTATATTCCCGCACGAGATATGGAAGGCAAAATAATAGGTGTAACGTTTAATGCTTCAGATATTACAGAAAGGAAACTGCATGAGGAAAAAATTAAACAAAAGAATGAGGCGCTTTCTAAGATCGCCTTTATTCAGTCTCATGAATTCAGGGCGCCGGTTGCGAATATTATGCAGGTAATGGATCTTATTAAGATGGAAAATTACCAGGCCACCCGCGAATATCTTGACCTGCTCGAAAAATCTGTTGATCAGCTCGATCAAAAGATAAGGAAGGTGGTAGATCTTACACAAGATTTAAAAGTATAATTCCTGCAAACCGAAAATATTTAATGGCAGTTAATCAATCACCAATGACTATTGACTTACTGATGCCCATCGCCAGTCCTCTTAATTCTGCTAAACCTCTTAACCTTCCAATTGCAGAATAGCCGGGAAAAGTTTCTTTATTAAGATCGTCCAGCATCTGGTGACCATGATCAGGCCTGAACGGTATCGGTTCTTTCCTGCTCTGTTGAATTTTTAATAATTCCTTCATCACTTCATACATATCGGTATCACCGTCTAAGTGGTCGGCTTCATAAAAACTGCGGTCTTTTTCCTTACGCACATTTCTGAGATGTACAAAATAAACACGGTCACCCACTGCTTTTAAAATATCCGGAAGATCATTGTCTTTCCCTGCTCCAAGGGAACCGGTGCAAAAACAAATACCATTTGGCATCCTGTCTACTTTCTTTAAAATATAAATCAGATCATTTTTATTGCTCATGATCCTCGGCAACCCGAGTATATCAAACGGCGGATCATCAGGATGGATCGTCATTTTAATACCCTGCTCTTCACACACATCCATAATTGATTCAAGAAAGAAAGCAAGATTTTCCCGCAGGCCGTCTCCACCGATCGCTTTATAGATCTCAATACTTTTTAGTAATTGTTCTAAAGGAATACTGGCTTCACCCGGCACACCCATCAGTATATTTTCGGTAAGAATATCCAGCCATTTTTTTTCTGCATGCTGAAAACGATGTTCCGCTTTTTGCAAAGTGGCAGCATCATAATCCTGCTCCGCTCCTTTTCTTTTTAAAATATGAACATCAAACAACGCAAGACTTACCCAGTCGAACCATAGCGACTTCGAGCCATCTGGCATGGTATGATCAAGTTCTGTTCTTGTCCAGTCCAGAACCGGCATAAAATTGTAGCAAACCGTTTTAACGCCGGCGGCACTCACATTTCTCAAACTCTGTTTATATACTTCCAGCAGTTCTTTATAATTACCGCTCCGGGTTTTAATGTTCTCATGCACCGGTATGCTTTCCACTACGCTCCATCGCAATCCTGCTCTTTCTATTTCCTCTTTTCTTTTTTGGATGTCTTCAACGCTCCACAATTGTCCATGCGGAACATGATGCATCGCGGATACAATGCCTGCAGCACCGGCTTGTTTAATATCAGCCAAACTAACGGTGTCTTTCGGCCCGAACCATCGCCAGGTTTCTTGTAAAGGATGCAATTTCATAAAGTCCCTATAAACAATTTAACCATTCAGCAATGCAGCAATAAAAGTTGAATGGTTGAATTGTTTGATTGTTATTTTAGATTTTTCAGCCTGTTCAGCGCTTCAACATAATAATAATCCGCATAGTTCAGCGCCACATCAACATCAGCTTTTCCCGGGAGACTGCCAACGCTGTGTTTCAAAATAAATCCCGCATTCGTTCCTTGCGCGGCTTTATATGGTTCAGCCGAAAGACTTTTTAAGATCGTGTTAGCAATATCACGATAATTCGAAGCCTGTTGTTTGTCGCTGTAACCTGCCAGTTCTATTAATGCGGAAGCAAGTATGGCACCCGAAGAGGCGTCCCGTATGGCATTCGGAATACCCGGCGCATTATAATCCCAGTAAGGAATTTTATCAGCCGGAAGATTCGGATGATTAATTAAAAATTGTGCAATATGCTGCGCCTGGTCTAAATATTTTTTGTCATGAGTAAAGCGGTACATCACCGTGAAACCATACAGCCCCCATGATTGTCCCCTCGCCCATGCCGACTCATCTGCCGCACCCTGTGCTGTTTTTTTATAGATCACTGAACCGTTTAGCGGGTTATAATTTACAACATGATAAGAACTGTAATCGGGACGAAAATGATTTCTGATCGTAGTGTTTGCATGCGTAACAGCGATCTTATAAAAAGAAGAATCACCGCTTAATTCTGTTGCACGAAATAATAATTCGAGGTTCATCATATTATCGATGATCACCCTGAACTCTTTTGTATCATCAGATTTACCCCACGAACGGATGCAACCAACCGCTGGGTTAAATCTTGTTATTAATGATTTGGCTGAATTGATCAAAACCTGTTTGTACTGTTCGTTATTGGTTAAGCGGTAAAGATTTCCATAACTGCAATACATCATAAAACCAAGGTCGTGCGTACCGGTGTTATATTGTTCTTTCGAAAGCAGGTTGGCACTTCTCACAGCTTCATTCCATAACGATGTGTCTTTAATAGTTTCATATAAATAAACCAGTGTGCCGGGGTAAAATCCACTCACCCAGTTCTCAGAGGTGCAGGTTCTTAAAGTTCCGTTTTCAAATGTGGAACGCGGCAACTGGCCTGCGGGAAGATTCGCTTTTAAAAGTTTATATTGGCTGGCTGCCTCTGCAAGATTCTGATTGATCCAGCCACGGGATACCGAATTATTCGAAGCTGTTCTCGGTGTACTGCAATTGATAAAGAACAATACAGAAAGTCCTGAGATGAGAAATATCTTTTTCATTAAGCGGTAGTTTTATTGGTGAGAGGTTAATTCGTTATTGCATGATCGGTTGAAATATTTTCTCCGCTCCATACTTTTAGTGATGTCCACGGAACGTCTTTCCCCTGCCAGAAAATATCCGTCTCGGGTAAACCTAAAACTAAAAAAGCTTCAGAACATAAATACAGGCTCCCCGTAGAAATATATCCTTCACCAATTTTTGGCTGATGGCCATACATCCCTATCTGCAACCATCCGTTCTGATCAAACGTACCCGGCGCTTCAATTTGTTTTTTGATCATCGTATATAATGCGGCTCTTACCTGTTGCGGCTGCACCTCGGCAGGTAACGCATGCATGTAGGCGACCTTGGATAATAAATGAAAGGCACCGAAACGATACGCAAGTGAACGGCCGATAACAGGATAAGTTCCTTCAGGAGATATTAATCTTTCCTGAACAGCAGCATAACGCTGGGCACGTTTTAATTCATCGGCATAATATTTTGTATTTGGATTTTTCGGATCTGTTCTTATTACATCCAGCGTTTCCAGTAACATGGGATGAATAACAAAACTGTTATAATAATCCCAGTGAAAATCAGGGCCGTCTCCATAAGCGCCATCACCCTTATACCAGAGCATAAATTGTTTTATGGCGTAATCCATTCTTAACTCGTCTCCTTCATTTCCAAATTTCATTAAGGCAGCTTCAATCGTTGCGCTGAATAAAAGCCAGTTAGTATAAGAAGGTGTAATTACCCTCGATGATTTAAATGCAGCAAGTATGCGATGTTTGGTACCGGCATCAAGTGGCTCCCATAATTGTGTTGGCGCTCTTAATAAAGCTTCGGCGAAAAACGCAGCATCCACGACATGCTGCCGGTCTTTATTAAAATACATAAAGTCTGCAGAAGAAGAATCAAAAGCGTTCCTGATACATCGCAAAGAAAGATCGATATATTTTTTACGCAGCATTCCCTCAGGAGTATTAGCGGCGCCTAATTCCAGCCAGTAAGACATTCCTGATAATAATCTTCCGAAAGCTTCGAGATGTGTTGTTATACTTCGCTCTTTAACATTAACCGCTTCTACCGGCATTAATTTATGCAACTCATTTTTTGATAGCGCATTTAATACCGGGTCAGCAATACGGGTTAGTGACTGGATGAAAAATTGGCGTTCATCTCTCCCGTCATTTTCAGTTGCATAACGCAATTGCGCATGCACCGTTATTGAAAACAACAAAAATAATAAACAGCTAATTTTTTGTTTCTTGTTCATCATAGTATTCGCTTATACGCTAATCTCAATCATGGCACTTTGTGCTTCCTCTGGTTCATTTCATTTTCAACTTTCCTCTTCTAATTTTCGATCTTCCTCTTTCAATTTTCGATCTTCCTCTTTCAATTTTCGATTTTCAATTCTGAACTTACCATCTTACAACAAATCAATCCTTAATCAATCTCGTATGAATTCTTTTCAGTTTATCCGCGTCCATTTTTAATATTCTTCTGTCATAAGTTAGTATCCCGTTCACTTCCATTTCTACATCGGTGGTTTGTGTATATACCGCCGCTGCTAACCCTTTTTTCTTCAGCATATAAACACTATCGATAAAACTACTGTATGTCTGCCAGAGCTGGTCACTGGTTAATGATGTTTGTATATGATTGGGCGCAAGCGAAAGATCATTGTTCCATAAATGATCTTTTACTACAAGGGCCTGTCCGCCGAATTCACCAAGTATGGCTGCCCTGTTAGCTTCTAATGGTGGCATTGCGGGTTTAGGATAATTATGAATATCGTGCATATCGCCAACGCCCCTGTCTGTCCAGCCACTTACGGAATTCACTAATCTTGTGGGGTCCCATTGTTTTACGAAGTCTGCAATCTGGCCCGTCGCAAACTGTCCCCATCCTTCGTTAAAAGGAACCCAGGTTACAATAGCAGGAGAATTATAATGCTGATCGATCATTTGATGCAGCTCTTTTTTATATTGATGAGAAGATTGCGCCGTTCTTACAATGTCGGTGTCTCTTCCTCCGATGTGCCTGTCTCCGCTCGGCATATCCTGCCAGACCAGTATGCCTAATTTGTCGCACCAGTAATACCAGCGTTTCGGTTCTACTTTTACATGTTTGCGGATCATATTAAACCCAACTTTCTTTTCTACCTCAATATCATAACGTAAGGCTTCATCAGTTGGCGCTGTATATAAACCATCGGGCCAGAATCCCTGGTCCAACGGACCATATTGAAACAGAGGCTGGTCATTTAAAAGCAATCGCTGAACGCCCATCGCATCCTTACCTAAACTGATAGACCGCATCCCGAAATAACTTTTCACCGCATCTGTTTTTTTTCCGTCTTTAAGCAAAGTGAGGGTGAGGTCATAAAGAAATGGCTGATCGGGCGACCACAATTTTACATCAGTTAATCGCAAGTCAGTTGAGTTGGCAGTGCCTGATGCTTCGCTTAGTTTTTTTCCTTTATCATAAGCGGTGGCCTGCACCGTATAACCTTTGTATTGTTCAGCGTTCGCCAAACTGATGTGCAATGTTTTGGTATGAATATCAGGTACCAGTTTAAAATCAGTGATCGATACTTCATTCACCGGTTCCAGCCAGGCAGTTTGCCAGATACCTGTGGTAGCAGTATACCAGATACTGCGTGGATTGTTCCATTGTTTACCCTGTGGCTGGTAACCTGCATTAGAAGGATCCCATACTGAAACAACAATATGTTGATCACCTGAATTTTTCAGGGCTGAAGTAATATCAAAACTAAAAGCATCATAACCACCCTGGTGAATACCCAGTTCTCTTCCGTTAACTGAAACTTTTGTTTCCCAGTCAACAGCTTCAAAATGCAGCAGCACATGTTTATTTTTCCATGCAGCAGGAACCGTAAAAGTTTTGTGGTACCATAATTTATTAATGGGGCCTACTGCTTTCTTCACGCCGGATAATAACGACTCTACCGGGTAAGGAACTAATATTTTCCCCTGCCAGTTGGTTACTTTCTCATCCTGTTCAGGTGTTATCGCATAATCCCATAGCCCGTTTAAATTCTGCCATTCATCCCTTACCATCTGCGGCCGAGGGTATTCCCTGTGTGCATTAGCCGGTGTTACCTGGCTGGTCCATTGCGTTGTTAATTGCGCCTCAGATAAAAAAGGCAAAAAGACAAAAATGATCAACCCGTGTTTGATTCTCATGGCAGTTTTTATTATGTTGAATGTTGAATTATGAATGCTGAATCAATAATTTAAATTCTAAGTACTAAACCGTCTTTCATTCACGACTCACGATTTCACGATTCACCCTAATCAAATAAACCTGTTCAAAATATTCTCAAGGTATTCCTGTTTTCCACTGATCATTCCAGGCTCTCCGTTTTCTACAGCATAATTTCTCAGATCTTCCAGTGATAATTTACCTTCTTCAAATTCTTTTCCTTTGCCGCTATCGAAAGATGCGTAACGGTCCGCTCTTATTTTTTTATACTGTGAATTATTTAAAATATTATCAGCGGTTAACAAGGCCCTGGCAAAAGCATCCATGCCTCCTATATGTGCATAGAAAAGATCAGCAGGATCGGTTGAATTACGCCTGATCTTCGCATCGAAATTTATTCCGCCCCCGGCAAAACCTCCTGCTTCCAGGATGATCAGCATGGCTTCCGTCAGTTCATTAATATTATTTGGAAACTGGTCTGTATCCCAGCCGTTTTGGTAGTCACCCCGATTCGCATCCATACTGCCCAGCATGCCCGCATCGGCGGCTACCTGCAGCTCGTGTGTAAATGTATGGCCCGCGAGTGTCGCATGGTTCACTTCAATATTGATTTTAAAATCAGCAAGCAGGTCATAGCGTTGTAAAAATCCAATTACGGTTGCGCAATCAAAATCATATTGATGTTTGGATGGTTCCGAAGGTTTTGGTTCGATAAAAAACGTTCCTTTAAACCCGTTCTTCCTTGCATAATCTTTAGCGGTATGAAGAAACCTGGCTAAATGTTCCTGCTCTCTTTTCATGTTGGTATTCAGCAGGCTCATATAACCTTCTCTTCCACCCCAGAAAACATAATTTTCACCTCGCAGTTCTATCGTCGCATCAAGAGCCGCTTTTACCTGTGCACCTGCATGAGCCAGCACATGAAAATCAGGATTGGTTGCGGCACCACTCATATATTTCCTGTTAGAAAATAAATTAGCGGTCCCCCATAATAATTTCACATCGCTGTCTTTTTGTTTTTGTTTGGCGTATGCTACCAGGGCATGCAACCGCTTTTCATTTCCGGCAATATCATTGGTATGATCTACCAGGTCAGTATCATGAAAACAATAATAAGGAAGATTCATTTTAGTGATGAACTCGAACGCAGCATCCATTTTATCTTTTGCTCTTTCTATAGCGTCGGCCTTTTCATTCCATGGAAATAAATGAGTAGGCTCACCAAAAGGATCCGCACCGGAACCGCAGAACGAATGCCAGTAGGCACACGCAAACCGAAGATGCTGTTTCATCGTTTTGCCGGCGATCATTTTATTTTCATCGTACCACCGGAAGGCAAGCGGGTTATTGCTTTGAAATCCTTCATATTTTATTTCACTGATGCCTTTAAAAAATACGGAGCTACCGGTAATAACGGCCATTGGGTTTTATTTTAAAAGGGTAAATATTTGCCGGGTTCGTTGTTCCGGCTTTTATATATGTAAAGGGGCTGCATCGTTACTTCAATTCGTTTATTGTCCTGAAGTTACTAAACGCATCATTATATGAAGTAAAAATACCGGCATCTTTTGCGAGCCCCGCAGTTTCGTCATAAGAATGCAATTCGGTGTTACTTTATCCATTGTCAGCAAAAGCATATGGTAAGCAGTTGGTGATTTAATATATCATCTTATTAAACAGGCAAAAATTTAATCAACCTCTTATGCACATTACCAGCTATTTACCTCCCTTCATTTGTTAAAACTGTTTTTTGCTTTACAACAAGGCAATGATGGCTTTGCTTTTGCTATTTGATGTAAAAGCAGGAGGATGTATGAAGAAGATATTGATTGTTGAAGATAGTTCAGACATCAGGGAGATTTTGCAGACCTGCCTACAGCTTTTTCAATATGATATAGCTGCATTAAAAGATGGGGGCCAGATATTTGAACGGCTTTATTCCTATGAGCCTCATTTGATTTTAATGGATATCAGGCTGGGCGAACAAAACGGACTCGATATCTGCCGTGCCGTAAAATCAAGTACCAAGTTCTGTCATATACCGGTTATTCTGATGTCGGGGAATGAAGTATCGCAGGAAGAACTCGACAAAAGCATGGCTGATTATTTTCTCGCAAAACCATTTGATATTAACACACTGCAGGATCAGTTGCTTTATTACCTGCACAATGGCAAAGTCCCGCACTAACGTTAACCCACTCTACAATAAAAAAAGTAAGAAGTCAAATTCCGGGAATTTGACTTCTTACTTTTAATTATAATTATTAATTTCTAATTATTAATTCTTAATTCCCATTCTCTCCTTCTCCACAGTTTCCCTCTCGCTTTGCGAAGCAGGATGGGTTGATTCCGTTCTTTCAGATTTATCACTGGGCTGCATATTTTTTTGCATCTGGCTCGCGGTCATGTTATCAGGCATTGTGTTCATCATACCCACCATCAGTTTATTTTCTATACCCGGAATAATTTTATTTTGTCCGCTCATCAGTGCTTCATAACCATCTTTTGCAACTTTTGCGGGATCAGTAAGATGATGTTCCTGGTATTCTTTTGTTTGCTGCATATCGGCTTTATAAAAGAAGTCGGTGTCTGTTCTGCCGGGTAACAGCACGGTTAAACTAACATTGGTCCCTTCCAGTTCTTTTGCCAGCGCTTCAGAAAAAGAAAGCACGAAAGCTTTACTGGCCGCATAAACAGAAAATTCAGGAACCGGTGTTTTGGAAACAACCGAAGCAAGCTGTAATATTTTGCCTTCGTTCCGGGTAATCATATCATCAAGAAAAAGTTTGGTCAGCGAAACAAGCGAAACAATATTAAGATGTATTATTTCAAGATGCCGCTTCAGCGGAATGTCGGCTAATTTACCATGCTGTCCCTGGCCCGCATCATTCACTAATATATTTACCTGCACACCCATCTTCTTAATTTCATCATATATTTCCTGCGCGGCATTATCCTTAAAGAGGTCCCTTGAAATGATGGTGACCTCGACTCCAAACTGCTTTAATTCATCCGCTGTTTTTTGCAACCGCTCGTCTGAACGGGCAACTAAAATAAGGTTGTAACCATCTTGGGCAAATAGCCGGGCCAGTTCGTAACCAATACCACTGGTGGCTCCTGTAATTAACGCATACAGGTTACGGTTGTTTGCTTGTGCTGTCATAAATATGTTTTGCCTCAAATGCCGGAAAAAATATGCCTGTTTATTCCCGCCCGGATAAGAACTATTCTTTCATTAATTCTAGCCTAAAAAGTTTATTCTGTATTAATCGCCTGTGGATCAGCTGAATGTATTATCAGCTTCGGCTTCGTAAACACCTGCATTTCTTTGGCACAGTTTTTTTCATATTAGTATTAATAAAAACACAGGTTATGAAAGCCAGGGAAAAAGTAGCGATAGCAAGTGCAGAGGAGTTGGCAAATAGTAAGCTCGACAGAACACTATTAATGATCACTGAAACCATAATCGGTTTGCTGCTGTTTTATATTAGTGTGAGCCATTAACATGTACGAGGGTAGCTGTACGGTGTACGAAGTATAACTACGCGTATCCGTACACCGTACAGCTTACATAGAAAGACCTGGCCGCCGCCGGTGTAACAATACATACGAATGAAGATAATCTATAACGCCGCGGAACATGCTTTTGAAAAGCTCACTGATCTGGCGCTTAAAATTTACGGTAACTCACTTACGTTTTTAATAGCGCTTATCATTGTTATCGTCTACCTCGCAGACAGGCGTTTCTATAAAGAAGACTTTCACGATGCCATCCGCGACATCATTCTGTGTATCACCTTCCTTTCTTTTTTTATCATCCAGAAAGCATTCAACAAATACACTGCTGCCATTAATTTAAAAATGAATGAATTGATAGCAACACACGAGAATGCAAGCAATGAACTGGTAAGTATAGAAAATAAAACAGAGGCCGAGTTAAAAGAACTGTCTAAAGAATATGAACAGCTAACGGACGATAAGATGAAGGAGAAAAAGAAGAAGTAAATGAAGAATTTCGGCTCAAGCATAAGATTTTTATTTTTTTTGATTCTGATAACCTCAATAAAAAGAAGCGATGTTTAATTCAGTAATTTGCGTTACTATTTAAATCGTCAACATGTTAAAGCCCGGTCCAATTATTCTTATTGATGATGATCCTGATGACAAAGACCTAATAAAGGATGTATTACAAGAGTTAAACGTAACTAATAAGCTTATCACTTTCGCTGATTGCCATGAGGCAATGGAATATCTTAAAACAACAAAAGAACAGGCTTTTTTAATTTTGTGTGACATAAACCTGCCTGGTCAAAGTGGGATTGAATTTAAAATGCAGATTGATGCAAATTCCGAATTAAGGGGAAAGTGCATACCATTTGTATTTTATTCAACTTCAGGAGACCCGGAGGTCGTAAGGAAAGCATACACAGACATGACGGTGCAAGGGTTTTTTCAAAAAGCAAATAATTATACGGAAGTAAAGAAGAATATTAAAACGATCATAGAATACTGGAAGGAGTGTAAACACCCGGTTCGCTAGTATCCTTTCTGTTTTTTTCTTCTAAGGCTATTGCATCGCGGCGAGCTTTACCAGCAATGCCTCTTTCGGCGGGCCTTATATGTGAGCAAGGACATTGCGGGAGCTCCGCATCTGCTGATATTTATATACAGTAAATACTATTTTACAAAGCTTTATATTTTTCATTCAAATACTTCTTCATCTCTTTTAAAGAAACCGTTATTGTTTCATTCGGGCTCAAAGCAAGAAAAGCATGAGCAAACCCGCACTCGATATAAATGTCCATTCTATCTTTTAAAATAGAAAAATTTCTACTGCGATAATTATCCCAGCAATAGTTTTTTACATAGTCCATGGCAATGGCAAGATCGTCTTTATCCCGCTCCCCTTTCTTTACTGCTTCAAGAAAGTCTTTCTTGTAACTTTCAATGTTGGCAATTTGTTTTTGTTTCAGCATGTTTAAGAATTCTTTTCTTTTATCAGTGGCGATTAAACTTTCAAGCGTTAAAAGCTTACCTGTTACAGCATCAAAACAATAATAACGGCTAAAGCTGCTGGGGTACGCGGCCTCCGTTTCAAAATCTAAATAGAAAGAAAAAATGGCACCGTCATTTCTTGTTTCATTACACTCCATCCATGTAAGCGATCCTTTTGCCGCGGTTCTTAACAATGCGGATATTGAAGAAGGCTTTAAATTAAAAGTCGTTTCAAAACCCTTCTTAACTATTTGGTTAATGCGGTCCGCGACAAATTTCTTCGCCGACTTGAAAATGGGATATGATATTGTTTCATCCGGCGTATTTAGATTCTTCTTATCTGGTTGTAGCCTGGTATAACTTACCGATATCCGCTGCCCGTAACACACACAACTGAATAATAAAAACACCAATATTACCCGTATACTTTTCATAAGTTTAATCAAGCACAAACTTTTAAAAATAAAACTCCACCTGTATGCCCCTAAAAAGCCGGATCATCCTCCGGCTTTTTATTTATAGGAAATCGTCACATTCAAATTCAACATTCATCATTCAACATAATCAAACCCTACCAGAACAACGTATAAAGCGCTGCCAGTATACCGCAAACGATCAGCATGCCTACCGCGAATGCAGAATTTAATTTAAACATCGATTTATCGACTTCGAGGCCGTTGGGCTTCACTCCCCTCTTGTTATCAAGCAAACTAATAATCACCATACCAATTACGCAGAATACGAAGACGAAGGCCATCCTGTCGATAAAAGGTATTTCATATCGGGCACCGTCAGGATTTAACTTGGAGAAACCTGAAGCGGAAAGGAAAGAAAGGTCCGCGAATCCCGGGAGGAACTTCAGCAAAAGAGATAATAAGAACCCTGCGATCGTGGCAAATAGCGCGGCATTCGATGTGGTTTTTTTCCAGAAGAAACCTAAAATGAACATTGCAAAGATTCCGGGCGAAACAAAACCCGTGTACTCCTGTATATACTGGAACCCGCCTTTTTTATCGATGCCCATCAGCGGCGCAATTAATACCGCTAACAGCATGGCGATAATAACAGTGATGCGTCCTACAGAAACCTGTTTCTTTTCCGAAGCCTCGGGGTTGATTTTCTTTTTATAAATATCAAGTGTGAAAATGGTGGAGATGCTGTTACACTTTCCCGCAAGAGAAGCCACGATCGCTGCGGTAAGTGCCGCAAAAGCGAGTCCCTTTAAACCTGAAGGAAGAAGATTTAACAACACAGGATACGCCCTGTCAGGATTCACGTCGCCGTTCTGCAACATTTCATCATGGAAACTTCCCTGGCCGTATAAAACAAAAGCAGCAATACCGGGAAGCACAACGATCACCGGCATCAGTAATTTTAAGAAGGATGCGAAAAGTATTCCGTTCCTGGCGGTCTTAAGATCGGCCCCCAGGGCTCTTTGTGTAATGTATTGATTACAGCCCCAGTAATTCAGGTTCACGATCAGCATACCGCCGATCAGTACAGACAATCCCGGCAGGTCCATATAATTCGGATTATCTTTTTTCAGGATCATATGAAAATGATCATCCGCTTTTTCTGTCAGGATTCTAAATCCATTCACTATGCCAGACGAACCGAAATGTTCTGCTACCAGGTTCAGCGCAAGATAAGTGGTCACGAGCCCGCCGAGTATGAGGAAGAAAACCTGTATCACATCGGTATATCCTATCACCTTCATCCCGCCCAGTGTGATGATGATGGCGAAGATGGCGAGCGCATACATACAAGCCGTTATATTAATGCCGGAAATACTGTTGATGGCAAGAGCACCGAGGTATAAAATAGAAGTAAGATTAACGAGCACATAAAGTAATAACCAGAAGACTGCCATGATCATGGCCACCGTTCCGTTATATCTTTTATGCAGGAACTGTGGCATCGTGTATATCTTATTCTTCAAATAAACAGGAATGAAGAAAACAGCTACGATAATTAGTGACGCCGCGGCCATCCATTCATAAGTAGAAATAGCAAGTCCCATTTTAAAACCGGAACCACTCATACCGATAAATTGTTCCGCCGAAATATTAGAAGCAATAAGCGAAGCTCCGATGGCCCACCAGGTAAGTGCGCCTTCAGCAAGAAAATAATCTTTACTTCCTGTTACGCCGGCGATACGTTTTCTTTTATACACCCAGAAACCATATCCGGCAACGATTATAAAATAAAAAAGGAAGACGAGGTAGTCTTTGCTGCTTAGTTCATTCATATAACAGTGATGGTTTTAAAAGAATTAAGGAAATTGAAAATAGGAATTAAATTGAAAAATACCGGCATTAGGTAAAAACCGGGAATAGTTTGCAAAGGACAATACACGAAGAGAATATCGAACAAGGAACAGGAATCATCAAAGCTAAAACGGTCTTTATTCATAATTCATAACTCATAATTCCTTGTTCTTCTTCGATATTGTTAGTGGCTAATTCACTTTTCAACAAAATCTGGAAACTCTCCCCTTGTTATATCAAAACACACTTGTAATTTGTATCACTGTTTATTGAATCATTCACGCTAACTACTTGTCATGGGAGATTTTCAGATCAAGGTTCAACCAAAAACTTACGATGTTGTTATAGTGGGCTCAGGCGCCGGTGGCGGTATGGCCGCATATTCACTGGCAAATGCAGGCTTAAGTGTCTGCCTGCTGGAAGCCGGTCCTAATTATGATCCTGCTAAAAACGTTACGCAGTTAAAATGGCCCTGGGAATCTCCGCGTCGCGGCGCTAGTACCAAGTTCAGGTCCTTTGGTGATTTTGATGCCTGTTACGGTGGATGGCAACTGGAGGGAGAACCTTATACCCATGCACCCGATACACAGTGGGACTGGTTTCGTGCACGCATGCTGGGCGGAAGAACCAATCACTGGGGCCGTATTTCTTTACGCTTTGGCCCTAAAGATTTTAAAAGAAAAAGTATTGATGGCCTGGGTGATGACTGGCCAATCGGTTATGATGATGTGAAGCCTTACTACGACAGGGTAGATAAACTCATAGGGGTATTCGGAACAAATGAAGGTCTGCCGAATGATCCGGATGGAATTTTTCTTCCGCCGCCAAGACCGCGGCTGCATGAGCTGATGATAAAAAAAGGAGCAACAACCGCAGGGGTAAACGTGATCCCTTCAAGATTGTCTATGCTCACCAAAAAAATTAATAATGACAGGGGTGCCTGCTTTTTCTGCGGACAGTGCTCAAGAGGATGTACGGTTTATGCCGACTTCTCATCATCATCTGTATTAGTGAAACCCGCTTTACGAACAGGTAAGGTTGATTTGTTTACAGATGCGATGGCCAGAGAAGTATTAACGAACAAAGAGGGTCTCGCTACCGGTGTTTCTTATGTAAGTAAAAACGACATGCAGGAGTACCAGGTAAAGGGTCGCACGGTGATCGTGGCGGCAAGTGCGTGTGAATCTGCAAGGCTTTTATTGAATTCTAAATCTTCACGTCATCCCAATGGTCTTGCCAATTCAAGCAACGTGGTGGGAAAATATTTACATGATTCTACAGGTGCTGCCATGGGTGGCGTACTCCCCCAACTCTTCGGCAGAAAAAGATATAATGAAGATGGCGTGGGTGGAATGCATATTTATTCGCCATGGTGGCTGGATAATAAAAAGCTGGATTTTCCAAGAGGTTATCATATTGAATATTGGGGCGGACAGGGTATGCCGGCTTATGGCTTTGGTATGGGGATAGAAAACTCGAACGGGAAATATGTAGTGAACGGCAAGCAAAAAGAAGCCGGTGGGTATGGTAAATCTTTGAAAGAAGATCAGCGTTTCTTCTATGGCGCCGGTGTAGGTATGGCGGGTCGCGGTGAGGCGCTGGCGATCGAAAGTAATTTGTGCGAAATAGATCCTAACACCGTTGATAAATTCGGTATCCCTGTTTTAAGATTTAATGTGAAGTGGACAGATCATGAGGTGAAACAGGCCAAGCACATGAAAGAAACTTTTAAAGAGATCATGCATAATATGGGCGCCATAATTACCTGGGGTGATGACGGCCCCGAAACAAATTACGGGCTGGAAGCGCCGGGTAAGATCATTCATGAGGCCGGCACGGTTCGCATGGGGAGTGATCCGAAACGTTCTGCTTTGAACTCCTTTAACCAGGCGCATGATTGCAAAAATTTATTTGTGGTAGATGGTGGCGCATTTGTTTCCCAGGCTGATAAAAATATCACCTGGACCATCCTTGCGCTTTCTATGCGTGCATCAGATTACATCGTTAGCGAAATGAAAAAACAAAATCTTTAACTGCTGTAAACTTTTTTTATGGACAGAAGAAAATCACTCAAGGTATTTGCACTAACGGCTTTCTCCAGCGGTGTTTTATTGGATGCGTGCAAACCATCTGATAAAAAAACAATTATTGAAGATGGCGCCAGTGGTAAGCATGCATTAACGATAGACCGCTATCCTGCAGAAGCAGTGGAGCATGAAAGACTCATGTCAGAAAAGTTTTTTACTGAGCATGAAATGCAAACGATCAGTGTATTATCAGATATTATCATTCCCGCCGATGAGGTTTCCGGAAGTGCAATCGATGCAAAGGTTCCCGACTTCATAGAATTTATAGTAAAAGACAGGCCCGAGAACCAGTTACCAATGCGTGGCGGACTTTTATGGCTCGATATGCAGAGCAACAAACAATTTGGTCAGCCCTTTGTAAAATTGAATCATGATCAGCAGATCAACATCGTTGATCAGATTGCCTATCCCAAGAAAGCAAAGCCCGAAGTGCTGCAAGGTGTTTCCTTTTTCAGTCTTATGCGCAATCTTACCTCGACAGGTTTTTATACTTCTGAGATCGGGATAAAAGATATTGGCTACATGGGAAACAAACCCAACCAGTGGAACGGTGTGCCGGATGAGGTGTTGAAACAATATGGTCTCGCCTATTCTGAAAAAGAATTAAAAGAGTGTGTGAGTTTCGATAAGGCTTAGGGCGGTGTGAGCGACGTTTATAGATATGTATGTATATAGGTATATACAGTATATACTTTATATACCATATACGCCTCAACTATTCAACCACCCCTTCAACAACACTCTTATACTTCACCTCATCAACTGCTTTCTCACTCTTCGCAATCACTACTGTTGCCACCGCATTGCCAATAAAATTAAAAACGGCTCTTCCTTCACTCATAAATCGGTCAACGCCTATCAGTAATGCAAGTCCTGCTACGGGAATTATTTTAAGTGCTGTTAATGTTGAGGCCAGCACAATAAATCCGCTTCCCGTTACACCCGCCGCGCCTTTGCTGGTTAAAAGTAAAATACCGATCACCATCAGTTCCTGCTGGAAACTGAGCGGAACATTAAAAACCTGTGATAAAAAAATAACGCTCATACTTAAATAAATACTGGTGCCGTCGAGATTAAAACTGTATCCTGCAGGCACCACCAGGCCCACTACTTCTTTTTCACAACCCGCTGCCTGCAGTTTCTCAATTAATGACGGTAATACCGCTTCGCTGCTGCTGGCCCCAAGCACAATTAGTATTTCTGCTTTAATATAGCCCAGCAATTTCCATAAACTAAAACCATAAAAACGGGCGATGAGATTTAATACAACGAATATGAACAGGATACCGGTTACATAAAATGCCATTAGTAATTTTCCAAGCACCAGCAGGCTGCTAAAACCAAACTTACCTATAGTATAAGCCATCCCGCCAAAAGCGCCAAGCGGGCTTAACCGCATAATCATATGCAGTACTTTGAACAACACTTTATTGATCTTTTCAAAAGCAGTAATTAAACTTGCTCCCTGGGCACCCAGTTGTTTCAAACCGACAGCAAAAAGAATAGCAAAAAATAATATCTGCAAGATGTCTCCTTTAGCAAATGCATCAAAAATGTTTGCAGGGACGATGTGGGAAAGAAACTCGCCCCAGTTCATATCCTTTGCGGTGTTTGTTATTTGTGCGTTAGCGGGATTAATACTTGCGTGGTTTACCCCGGCCCCCGGCTTTAAAACATTCGCCACTAATAGCCCGATAAAAAGTGTGAGTGTGGTTACCACTTCAAAATAGATCAGTGCCTTACCGCTTACACGGCCTACTTTCTTCATGCTCCCCGCCCCGGCTATTCCAGTTACAATAGTTAGAAAAATAACAGGTGCGATCACCATGCGGATCATGTTGATAAATGTTTCGCTGATGAGTTTTGCAGAAGGAAAAAAAGATGGAAACACATAACCCACTAGGATGCCCGCTAAAATTCCCAGGATAACCTGGACGTATAAAACTTTAAAATATTTCACTTGAGATCTGTTTAGTTAACCGTACTTCTCGACGGGTGATGAGCGAGGCGTTAAAATATAAAAATATCCTGTACGACGGGATATCTTTTATTAGAAACCTGGAATGGTCCCTAGCTAACCCCATTTCCCTCCTGCGTCTTCCGATTCTTTTCTAACGAAAACATTTTCTTGTGGAGTAATTGTTCTTCACTACGGGCATACTATTAACTGATAAAAAAAATATTACCTTGTCATTCTACCAAAACCAACCATATGAATTCCTCACTTAAAACTCTTCAACTGATATTCAATCTTAATGAGAAACTTTTTCTCAATTCACTGGAAGGAGTTACCGATAAATCTGCAAAGGAAAGGATCAGCGATAAAAATAATCCCATGATATGGGTAGCCACGCATACTGCGTGGGCCAGATTCAATATCGTAACTATGCTGGGCGCAAAAACAGAAAATCCATACGCCGGTAGATTTGAAGGCTTTAAACCATATCAGGAATCTGATAGTTTTCCTCCATTGGAAGAAATTAAAAACGAATGGAATAAAGCAAGTAAGCAGCTTCGTGATGCGATTGAAAAGGTTACTGATGAATATCTTGCAGCAGATAGTGCATGGAAAGCACCAATAGGAGACAATTCCAATGCAGGCACTATTGCATTCCTGGCAGAGCATGAAAGTTATGATATCGGTCAGATGGGATTTTTGAAGAAGTTTCATACTGGTGAGGCAATGAAGTACTAGTGAGGCCTGAAAGGTTTAATTATAAGTGATGCAGCAGGACAATTCACAATCCATACAATCAATAATAACTGAAGCCGGGAAAGCCGAAGGAAACGGCGACCTCGAAAACGCTGCGGGAATGTATGAGCAGCTTATCAAACAGGACAACCTGAATGAATATGCTTATGAACGATTGATGATCGTTTACCGCAAGCTTAAATCCTATAAAGAAGAACTTAGAGTGATCAACGCAGGCATCAAATCTTTTCAAAATTTTTACCAGTCCAAATTAAAAAGCAAATCAAAAAAGATTACAGAGTTAAGTAAGGCGTTATCAAAATCTACCGGTCTCACAGATAAAAAAGGCAATAGTCTTTATGAACCCGAACCGATAGGCAAATGGAAGAAAAGAAAATTAGTGGTTGAAAAGAAAATTAAATAGTATCACTGGCCTTTCGATCTTACGATAATCAACATTATTATGATGCTTTTTGCGAGAGAGAATCTCATGTATTAATAATATCTAATTATCATCTATCCTGCATCCCGTATCCTGCATCCGCATTCATCCTCACATTATCATTCAATCCCAAAACCTTATTAGTCCATGCTCTTATCGATTCGCAGAGTTCCGCGTCTTCTCCCAGGGATTGCCCTAAGGATGGGATCATTTCTTTTAGTTTCTGCTGCCATCTTTCTTGTTCCATCTTTTCTTTAAAACATTTCTTCATCAATGCCAGCATAATAGAAACCGCAGTTGAAGCACCCGGCGATGCACCAAGCAATGCAGCAATAGAACCATCAGCTTCACTCACTACTTCAGTTCCAAATTCAAGTATCCCTCCTTCTTTTTCATCTTTTTTTATTACCTGTACTCTTTGGCCGGCCGTCTCTAATTCCCAGTCTTCTAATTTAGCAGTAGGAACAAATTCTTTTAATGCATCCAGTCTTTCCCGTGGTGTTTGTCTCACCTGCTGGATTAAATATTTTGTGAGTGGAATATTATGCAGTCCTGCTAATATCATCGGCCGGATATTGTTCAAACGAATGGATAATATCAAATCTAAAAAAGATCCTTTCTTTAAAAATTTTGTAGTGAATCCTGCATACGGACCAAACAGCAACTCTTTTTTTCCTTTAATGATTCTTGTATCAAGATGAGGAACAGACATCGGCGGCGAACCTACCGGTGCCTTTCCATAAACCTTGGCATCATGCTTTTCTATCTCTTCACGGTTCTTGCATTTTAACCACTGTCCGCTAACAGGAAACCCGCCAAAACCTTTCGCTTCTTTGATCCCTGATTTTAATAAAAGCGGTAAGGCGCCTCCCCCAGCTCCGATAAAAACAAATTTCGCCTGGAGCCATCTTTTCTTTCCTGTGTCGCATTCTTTTACTTTAATACTCCATTTATCTTCTACTTTTTTTAAAGTTTTTACTTCGTGATTAAAATGTATGGTAACGCCTTCTCTTTTTTGCAGGCATTGAAAAAGACAGCGTGTAAGATTGCCAAAATTCACATCGGTACCTAAAGGCATATAAGTAGCAGCCAGTTTTTCATTATCCTTTCTTCCCTGCATAACTAATGGCATCCATTTAGTAAGCTGCTGCCTGTCTTCCGAATATTTCATTTGCCTGAATAAATGACATTGGGTAAGTACTTCATGCCTTTTTCTTAAATAGTCAACATTCTTATCACCCCATAAAAAACTCATGTGCGGTACGGTTCTGATAAAACTTCCGGGCACATCAATAATTTTATGTTCTATCAGATAGGCCCAAAATTGTTTACTGATCTCAAATGATTCTGCGATCTTGATAGCTTTATCAATTTCAATGCTACCGTCTGCTTTCTCTGGTGTGTAATTCAATTCACAAAATGCTGAATGTCCGGTACCGGCATTGTTCCAGGCATCAGAACTTTCTGCAGCGGCGATATTTAGGCGCTCATATATTTCTATTGTAGTGTTAGGCTCGAGTTGTTTTATAAGCATACCAAGCGTTGCACTCATAATGCCGGCGCCTATTAAGACCACATCGGGGGTCGTGTTTGTTTTTGTCATAAGGTTGTGTTGGGCTTTAAAACTCAACAACAATGCCGTAACACCGTACATAAAAAAAGGCTCCGAGAGGAGCCCTTATAGATAAAGTTATATCAATGCTTATTCAGCCAGTCCTTCCGCGTTCCATTGCTGGAAAACATGAATTACTGAGTCTGATAATTTAGGATGTTTAAAAGGCATAAAACCTCTGTCAGCAGGGTTCAATTGAATACGTCTTAAAATATCATCAATATCCCCTTTTGTATTAGCGTAATTGCTATAATCTTTTTTATTTCCTTGTCCGGCAATGTGGCAAGGGGCACAATTGGCTTGTATCAACGGCTTAATATTTCCGGCATAAGTAAGTGCCTGTGTCTTTGTTTTAGTTTTAGTAACCACTTTCTTTGAAGAGGTACAAAATTGTAATGCGATTGCAGAAAGGATAAATAATAATACGTATACTTTTTTCATCTGGTTGTTATTGTTTTGATTAATTGTTCTATTGCAATATAAATGAATCATCGCTTAAAAAAAATATTTATCTGCCCGTTGTTTAAATTCATCGGCGAAAAGAAAGGATAATTCAATTCCTGCTTTCTTATCTGGCAATTGACAACTATATTTATACAAATAACTGCCATATGAAACTTGCATTTCTTTTTATCATATCACTTACAGCCAGCTCTATCATGTCTGATGCACAACAAACTATGAAGCCGGAAGAAACCGAGCAATGGACGCCGGTGCCCAAAATGGTAACCCCGGCAAAATCTTTTTCTACCCAGCCATCGGATGCCATTGTTTTGTTTGATGGTAAAAACCTGGATCAATGGGTTTCTGTGAGTAATGGCGGACCCGCGGGATGGACAGTTGCCGATGGGATAATGACCGTTAATAAAAAAACGGGTAATATTCAATCGAAGCAATCTTTCAGCGATTACCAGATGCACCTCGAGTGGAAGGTACCTGCAACCATTACAGGCTCGGGGCAGGCACGCGGTAACAGCGGATTGTTTCTGGCGTCAACAGGAAAAGGTGACGATGGTTACGAGATACAGATAATGGATTCGTATAACAACGCAACTTATGTAAATGGACAGGCCGGGGCGATATACAAACAAAATGCTCCGCTGGTAAATCCGATCAATCCTCCGGGAGAATGGAACGTTTATGATATCGTATGGACAGCGCCGCGTTTTAATGCAGACGGTTCTTTAAAATCTGCAGCAAGAGTAACTGCATTTTTCAATGGTATTCTCATTCAGAATAATTTTGAATTACCAGGACCTACACAATATATCGGTCATCCCAGTTATACAGGAAAAGCACATGGCCCATCGCCTGTAAAATTGCAATCTCATGGCGATCCCAGTGAGCCAATAAGTTTTAGAAATATCTGGATAAGACCGTTATAAAAAGAGAAAATAATTATACCTGCACCGTTTGGAAAGCCGGCCTCGCTGTGTTTTCAGGCGGTGTTTCTTTTTGTTGATAAGGAAGGTAAATAGTAAATGTGGCGCCCTCATTCACTTTACTGCTGGCGCTTATAATTCCATTATGTTTCTCTACTATTTTCTTCACGATAGAAAGGCCCATGCCCGTACCGGGATATTTTGTATATGTATTGAGGCGTTTGAAAAGAATAAATATTTCATCAGAGAATTTTTGTTCGAATCCTATTCCATTGTCCTTGATAGTAATCCGGCAAAAATCTTCTTTAGAATTCTTGATGGAAAAATGAGGCACCTCATCTATAGATACTTTTTCAGCATGAATAGTAATATTCGGGATCACGCCTTCTTTGGTAAACTTCAATCCATTGGTAATCAGGTTTTGAAATAATTGTCTGATCTGTCCCGGTATTACCGGAAGTGTTGGCAACTCACCTATACACAACACCGCTTTCTTTTGTTCAATCGTAATTTCCAGGTCCGACAATACTTCTTTTAACACCTGGTTTAAATTGGTAGGACGGAAAGATTCGGCACTTGAAGAAAAACGGGAGAAAGTAAGAATATCATTGATCAGGGCCTGCATTCTTTCAGAAGCATTCAACATGGATTCGAGGTAATGTTTTGAATCATCGGGGATGATGCCTTTTATTTTTGCAGAGAGCCTGTCTCCAAACGTCCTGATCTTTCTGAGCGGTTCCTGCAGATCATGAGAGGCTATATAAGCGAAACGGTCGAGTTCTTCGTTGGTTTGGCGCAGGCGGTTGATGTTTTCAACCAGCTGCATATTCAGCTTTTTTATTTTTTCTTCTGAAGTGATGCGTTCCTTAATTTCTTTTTCTAAATTTTTGTTGATCACCATTAATTTCTGCTCCTGCAGGATGAGCTGGTGATTCTTCTTATAAAGTTCTACAAACACACCCACCTTGGCCCTTAGCAGCTCGGGATTTATCGGTTTGTAGATATAATCCACGGCACCCATCTGGTAACCACGGAAAATGAAATCATCATCATAATTATTTGCGGTAATAAAAATGATAGGAATGTGCCGCAGCTTTTCCCTTTCATATATCAGGTTGGCAGTTTCAAAACCGTTCAGTTCGGGCATCTGAACGTCCATCAGTATCAGCGTAAAATCAAACTCCTTCAAAAGAACTTTTAACGCATTTCTTCCTGACGTGGCTTTACGGATTATATAATCATCCCTTTCAAAAATCGTTTCAATTGAAAAGATATTATCCTCCCTGTCATCTACTACCAGTAATTTTATTTTTTCTGACGTAATATTTTCCATCCTGTCTTTTTATTACCGCAAAGGCCCCGCCGATGGGCGGGGTCTCTGCGGTTAAATGCTATTTATATAACCAAACACGCATCAATGATAATAACTGGTCAATTTTTACCGGTTTGGTAATATAATCTGAAGCTCCCGCGTCAATACATTTTTCACGGTCACCTTTCATCGCTTTTGCTGTTACCGCGATGATCGGCAAATTAGTGTTCTTATGTTCACGGCGGATCTTCTGTGTAGTTTCATAACCATCCATTTCCGGCATCATAATATCCATCAGCACCATATCTATCCGGTTATTTTCGGTAAGTATCTGTATGGCCTCTTTACCGCTTTCTGCTGTGATCGCATTGATATTATATTTTTCAAATGCGGTAGTTAAAGCGAACAGGTTTCTTACATCATCATCCACAATTAAAATGTTTCTTCCGGTAAGAACATCTTCCTGCAACCTCAGATTTTCTATCAGCCTGCGTTTTTCAGGCATGAGGTCCTTATGATTCAGGTGCAAATGCATTACTGTTTCTTCCAGCAATTTCTCCAGCGAATTTACATTCTTGAGCATGATGCGGTTAGCATACTGCTTCAGTTGTGTTTTTTCTTTGGTATTGAAATCCTTTGCTGAATAAACGAGTACCGGGGTCATCTGGAGTTTATTGATATTGTTGATCTCGGTAACGAACTCCATTCCACCTATATCCGGCAACATATAATCTACAATGATGCAATCGTATACTTTGTTCCTGATCAGCTCAAGCGCCTCTTTACCGCTTTGTGCAATCGCGATATCAACCTGTTCAGGATTATCGAGGATCTTGGCAATCTGAGAAGAATCAAGTTCGTTATCTTCTACAATCAACAATTGCTTTGGCTTGCGTTTGTGGTATTCATCTATGTCTTTAAATAATACGGCTAAAGCTTCATTCTTCAAAGGTTTCTGATGGAAACTCCTTGCCCCGCGGTGCATAGCGAGTAACCTGTTCTCTTCTCCTGATATCAGGTGAACAGGAATGTGCCTGAAGTTGATATCATTTTTGAAGAGATCAAGAATTTTCCAGCCACTGGCATCGGGCAGTTTAACATCCAGCGTTACAGCGATGGGGTTGTATTTATTTGCCAGGTCGAATACTTCACCAAAATTGCTGGCCACCACCACTTTCATCGTCATTTCATGACCTTTATCTATCATGATCTTTGCAAACCGCGGATCGTCTTCCACTACCAATACAACACGATCATGTGACTGAATTACATTTCTGTCATCACCGATATCATTGATCAGCTCATTCAATCCCTGCAGGTCGCGCTTCTCTGGTTTAGCTACTGTGGCTGCCGGAGCAATGACTGCATCAGTTGAAATTTTATCGTTATTCTGAGCAAGTTCAAACTCGGTAAGTTTAAGTGAACTTTGTTTTTCTTTCTTCACCACGTTCGGATTGTAATCGATCGGCAGGAACAGGGTGAATGTACTTCCTCTTCCTGTTTCACTGTCCAGTTCAATTGAACCACCTAACAGGTCAGCTAAACCGCGGCTGATAGATAATCCCAAACCGGTACCGCCATATTTACGGCTGGTTGAACCCTCTGCCTGCTGGAAGGCTTCGAAGATGATGTTTTGCTTATCTTTTGAGATACCGATTCCAGAGTCACTGATCTCGAATGCAACCACTTTTTTAGCAGCATCAAGACTTGGGTTACCCATTTTCCAGTTGCTCTTCTGTGCTTCGTAGATGCGCAGTTTAACTTCACCTTTTTCTGTAAACTTGAAGGCGTTTGACAACAGGTTTTTAAGAATTTGATTAAGACGCTGAATATCTGTTTCCAGTGTATCTGGCAGGTTCTTATCCATTTCAATTCCAAACCTGAGATTCTTACTTTCAGATACGTGTTTGAAGGTTGTTTCAACGAAAGAAACAATTTCCTGGAAGCGGATATTGATGAAGTCTGTTGAAATATAACCAGATTCAATTTTAGAAAGGTCAAGGATATCATTGATCAATTGGATCAGGTCATCACCGCAACTGTGAATCGTTTTCGCATAACGAATCTGTTTTTCACTCAGGTTACCTTCATGATTTTCATAGAGTTGCTGAGCAAGAATCAATAAAGAGTTTAATGGCGTACGCAACTCATGCGACATGTTCGCCAGGAACTCTGATTTGTACTTTGATGTAAGTGTTAATTGCTCTGCTTTTTCTTCCAGCGATTTCCTCGCATCTTCGACCTCTTTGTTCTTCGCTTCCACTTCTTCTTTTTGTTTTACAAGAAGGTGCGCTTTATCCTGTAACTCTTCATTCGTTCTTCTTAACTCATCAGCCAGCGATTGCGATTGTTCCAGCAGGTCTTCTGTTCTTGAGTTGGTCTCGATCGTATTCAATACGATACCGATACTTTCCGTTAACTGGCCAAGGAAGTCTAAGTGAATTTCACTGAATGGTTCGAATGATGCCAGCTCAATTACCGCCTTGATCTCGGTTTCAAACAATACCGGTAATACGATCAGGTTCACCGGAGCCGCTTGTCCTAAGCCAGATCCGATCTTGATATAATTTTTGGGAACGTTACTTAATAATATTCTTTCTTTCTCAACCGCACACTGACCAACCAAACCTTCCCCTAAAGCAAATTCTTTATTCAGGTTCAATTGTTTGTTATGAGCATACGCGGAGAACAGTTTCAGTTTTGGATCTTCTATTCCTTCATTTTGTTCAAGGATATAGAACATGCCCTGTTGTGCATTTACCACCTGCGCCAATTCTGAAAGGATACGTTTTGTCACCGTATTCAGATCTTTCTGACCCTGTAACATCTGCGTGAACTTCGCAAGGTTGGATTTTAGCCAATCCTGCTCCTGGTTACGCAATGTTGTTTCTTTCAGGTTAGCGATCATCTGGTTGATGGTATCTTTCAACTCTTCCACCTCGCCTTTCGCTTCCACACGAATCATCTGTGTAAGATCACCTTTTGTTACCGCGGACGCTACTTCAGAAATCGCACGTACCTGGGTAGTAAGGTTTTCTGCCAGCTGATTCACGTTTTCTGTTAGGTTCTTCCATGTACCAGAGGCGCCAGGTACAGAAGCCTGTCCACCTAATCTTCCTTCAACTCCCACCTCTCTTGCCACGGTCGTTACCTGGTCCGCGAACACCGCCAGCGTATCGATCATTTCATTAATCGTATCAATCAACTGGGCCACCTCACCACGAGATACGATGGTCAGTTTTTGTTTCAGGTTACCGGTCGCCACCGCGGTTACCACTTTGGCGATACCCCGCACCTGATTCGTAAGATTTGACGCCATCATATTTACAGAGTCAGTCAAATCTTTCCATGTACCGGCCACACCCTGCACCTCTGCTTGTCCACCCAGTTTACCTTCGGTACCAACCTCTCTCGCCACCCTCGTTACCTCGAAGGCGAATGAGTTCAGCTGATCCACCATTGTATTGATCGTATTCTTCAGATCAAGGATCTCTCCTTTTACATCTATCGTTACTTTTTTCGACAGGTCACCGGATGCCACCGCTTTCGTTACTTCGGCAATGTTACGCACCTGTGATGTCAGGTTACCGGTCATCTGGTTCACGGAGTCGGTCAGATCTTTCCATGTACCAGCTACACCTGGTACGAAGGCCTGTCCACCCAGTTTACCTTCAGAACCCACCTCACGGGCAACCCTTGTTACCTCGGAAGCGAAGGCTCTTAACTGATCCACCATCGTGTTCAGCGTTTCTTTCAACTGGAGGATCTCTCCGCGTACGTCTACCGTGATCTTACGACTCATATCACCGTTCGCCACCGCGATGGCCACCTCGGCGATGTTACGCACCTGGGCTGTAAGGTTACCCGCCATTCCGTTTACGGAGTCGGTCAAATCTTTCCATGTACCACCCACACCAGGTACGTGCGCTTGTCCTCCCAGTTTACCTTCGGAACCCACCTCACGGGCCACACGGGTTACCTCTGAAGCAAAGGCCCGGAGCTGTTCCACCATGGTATTGATCGTGTTTTTCAATTCGAGGATCTCACCTTTTACGTCCACCTCGATCTTTCTTGATAAGTCACCGTTAGCAACGGCCGTTGTTACCTCCGCGATATTTCGCACCTGGGAGGTCAGGTTGGAGGCCATTTTATTTACTGAGTCAGTTAAGTCTTTCCATAATCCTTCCACACCCGGTACATCGGCTTGTCCACCGAGTATACCTTCAGAACCTACCTCACGGGCAACCCTAAATACCTCTGAACCGAATGAGTTCAGCTGATCCACCATCGTGTTGATCGTATTCTTTAATTCAAGTATCTCTCCTTTTACGTCCACCGTAATTTTTCTTGACAGGTCACCTTTCGCAACCGCCGTTGTTACCTCGGCAATGTTACGCACCTGGCCCGTTAAGTTGGAAGCCATACCGTTTACAGAATCGGTCAGATCTTTCCATGTACCACCAACTCCCTGCACCTCGGCCTGTCCACCGAGCTTACCTTCTGTACCCACCTCGAGGGCCACACGGGTTACCTCAGATGCGAACGAGTTCAGCTGATCCACCATCGTGTTGATCGTCTTCTTCAACTCCAAAATCTCTCCCGCCACATTCACCGTAATTTTCTTCGAAAGGTCACCGTTTGCCACCGCTGTTGTTACCTCGGCGATGTTACGCACCTGGGCCGTAAGGTTAGACGCCATCTGGTTTACAGAATCGGTCAGGTCTTTCCATACACCACCCACACCTTTCACTTTGGCCTGTCCACCCAGCTTACCTTCCGTACCTACCTCGAGGGCCACACGGGTTACCTCTGATGCGTACGAGTTCAGCTGATCCACCATCGTGTTGATCGTATTTTTCAGCTCAAGGATCTCTCCTTTTACATCCACCGTAATTTTTCTGGATAAGTCACCTTTCGCAACTGCCGTTGTTACCTCAGCGATGTTACGCACCTGCGCCGTAAGATTCGATGCCATCTGGTTTACAGAGTCGGTCAAATCTTTCCAAACTCCACCTACACCCTTCACCGTAGCCTGACCACCGAGTTTACCTTCACTACCTACCTCTCTCGCCACACGGGTTACCTCTGAACCGAATGAGTTCAGCTGATCCACCATCGTGTTGATCGTATTCTTCAACTCTAATATCTCACCCCTTACATCCACCGTAATTTTCTTCGATAAGTCACCATTCGCAACCGCGGTCGTTACATCAGCGATGTTACGCACCTGGGCCGTCAGGTTAGATGCCATCTGGTTTACCGAATCAGTCAAATCTTTCCATACACCACCAACTCCTTCCACCGTAGCCTGCCCACCCAGTTTACCTTCACTACCAACCTCTCTTGCCACACGGGTTACCTCTGAACCAAATGAGTTCAGCTGATCCACCATCGTGTTGATTGTATTTTTTAATTCCAGGATCTCTCCTGATACATCCACCGTAATTTTTCTTGATAAGTCACCTTTCGCAACCGCTGTTGTTACCTCGGCAATATTCCGTACCTGCGCCGTTAAATTCGATCCCATCTGGTTTACTGAATCCGTCAGATCTTTCCATACACCAGCCACACCTTTTACTTTCGCCTGACCACCCAGTTTACCATCCGTACCTACCTCACGAGCCACACGGGTTACCTCGGCAGAGAAGGAGTTCAACTGATCCACCATCGTGTTAATCGTATTCTTCAGCTCAAGGATCTCTCCTTTTACATCCACCGTAATTTTTCTTGATAAGTCACCTCTCGCAACCGCCGTTGTTACCTCGGCGATGTTACGCACCTGGCCCGTTAAGTTTGATGCCATCTGGTTTACTGAGTCGGTCAGATCTTTCCAGGTACCGGCCACACCTTTTACCTGTGCCTGTCCACCCAGTTTACCTTCCGTACCCACCTCGAGAGCCACACGGGTTACCTCAGAAGAGAAAGAGTTCAACTGATCCACCATCGTATTGATCGTATTCTTCAGCTCAAGGATCTCTCCTTTTACATCCACTGTAATTTTTTTCGACAAGTCACCTTTCGCCACAGCGGTTGTTACATCAGCGATGTTACGCACCTGTGCCGTAAGGTTACCGGCCATAGAGTTTACTGAGTCTGTCAGATCTTTCCATACACCGGCTACTCCTTTTACTTTCGCCTGTCCACCCAGTTTACCTTCAGAACCCACCTCTCTCGCCACACGGGTCACCTCCATGGTAAACATGTTCAACTGGTCCACCATGTTATTTACTTCACGGGCTATTCTTGCGAACTCACCCTGCAGTTCTGTTCCGCCAATTTCCAAAGGCATTTTCTCGGAGAGGTTTCCTTTACCCACCGAGCTGATTACCCTGGCTATTTCCGTTGTTGGATGAACAAGGTTTGTTATCAATCCGTTCAGTGAATCGATTCCACGGTTCCAGTCGCCTAGTGTATGAGTCATCTCAATGCGATGATTCAAACGGCCCTGTTCACCAATGGTTATAGAAGCCTTAGTGAACTCGATCATCATCTTTTCATTAAAAGAAATGATATCGTTAAGGGTATCGCAGATTTTTCCGTTTATACCGGTCTCTTCAATCGGCATCCGAACTTTTAGATTTCCATTTTTCATTTCGGTCAGCACACGGAGTAACTCATAATTCAGCACCTCATCGCTCCTGACGATCACAACCCGTTCCGCCTGTGGCGCCCGTGGATCCTTATCGTCGGGTGTTTTACCGTTTTTTACACTTTTTCCGTTTCGACCATTGCCGTTTTTGCTCCCGTTTTCTCTTTCGGGTGCACTAACAAAAGGTGCTGTTTTACCAGCAACAATTTTGGGTACTCGTTTCGTAGCCATAATTGTAGAATGTTGCCGAAGCAACGTTTAGGTTTAAAATATATATATGAGGTTGCAGAAAGACTTTTCTGCGGGATAAGGGGTTGAAAGATTGGCTAAAATAGTCAAAAATCATTTCCCCGTATCATCCTCACTCACTCATTTCTTTTAATGTTTTGTTAGTTATTGGGAATCCTTCTGCCGGTTTGAAATATAACAGGAAAGTGGTCCCGTTATTTTTAGCAGATTGTACCTCCACTCCAGTCTTATGTGCCTGTAAAATATTTAATGTTGACGCGAGCCCGAGACCCATTCCATTTTTTTTCGATGTGAAATAAGGCTCAAATAGTTTGGAAAGGTTTTCTTCGGGAATGCCACAACCATTGTCCTTAATTTTAAGAACGTAGTTGTCCTGCGACTCTGAGGTTTCAATTAAAAGTTTTCCTTTCGCTTCATTACTCTCCATGGCTTCAATTCCATTAATAATAATATTAGACAGTGCAATTTTTAACTTATTACTGTCTGCATCAATATATATAGGCCCGTTAAAATATTTCGTTTCTACGTCCACTTCTTTTAATGCTATCCTGTCTGAAGCCGCTTGTAAACTTTCTTCAATAATTGCATGCAGATCGACGGATTGAAAATTAAGCTCGGCAGTATTTGATGATGCAAGTAACTCGTCGATCAGTTTAGAAATTCGTGTGCTATTTCTTTTAATGATCTGATATAATGGAAGATTCTCATCATCTTCTGGTTGCTCCGTCATTAACTGTTCTACTGAAAGATTGATATTATTAAGCGGGTTCCGAACTTCATGCGCCAGCAATTGTATAAGCCTCCCTGTAGCTGCCAATTTTTCTGCCTGGAGGTTTATCCTTTCTGCTTTTTTTAGTGAAGTGATATCATGTACCACGCATTGAATGTACGGTTCATCAACTATAGCATTTTCCAATTCACCGGAGATAATGCATTCTTTTTTTTCACCCGTGCTTCCTATTACAACAATTTCTACATCGCTTAAAGAATTTTCGTGCAGGTGATCAAGTACTTTTTCTTTTTGTTTTTTATCATACAAAAAATCAAAGAAATTTTTACCGGTCAGATCTTCATTTTTCAATTCCAGCAAGTCGCATGTCGCAGGGTTTACATACCTGAAATTAAAATCAGTATCAGTAATAAAAACCGCGTCCTTAGATGATTCAAAGATGGTCCTGTATTTTCGTTCGTTCTCTTTCAGGGCCTTTAGTGACTGAGCCCGCTCTAAAGCATAACGCACTGAACGTTCTAATTTTTCAACACTTAATTCCGCTTTAACAAGATAGTCCATCGCTCCTTCCTGCATCGCCTGGATATCGACTTCTTTATTTCCTTTACCGGTAAGGAAAATCACTGGTTCTTCGTTGCCCTCTTTAACAGCCGCTTTTAAAAAATCAATCCCTGTATTCATTCCCAGTTTATAGTCAACGAAATACAGGTTGTAATCTTTATCTCTTAAAGATGTCATGGCCTCATTAAGGTCGTAGCACCACTCTACCTTGTAATTATTATCCGGAATATTTTTTAAAAAATCTGAGAGAATAAAAAAGTCATCCTCGTCGTCGTCTATAACTAAAATCTTAATGTCCTTATTTGTTTTAAGCATGCCCCGCTTATTTAACTGGTAAAATTATATGAAATTCAGAGCCGTTTTCTTCCTGACCGTATGCTTTGATAATGCCCCGGTGATGCTGGATTATTTTTCTGCAAATCGCAAGCCCTAATCCATTACCTGTATATTTTATTTTTGGGTGAATGCGGCGAAAAATCTCAAAGATCTTCTCTGCATACTCCTGTTTAAAACCAATTCCATTATCTTTTATACTAATACAGGATAAAGGAACATTGGTGTTTAATTCCTTTTGTTCGGTTTCTGTTACAGGTCTTTCAAAAATTTCAATAACCGGTTTTCCATCATTAAACTTAAGCGCATTATTAATCAAATGAAAGAAAAGCTGGCGTAATTCAGTTTGATTACCAATAATAGCCGGTAGTTTACTTATAGTAATTTCTGCCCGGGTTTCACTCACCAGGTTTTTATTTTCATTGACTGCCGCTTCAACAATGCTGTCCAGTTCAATCATCCTGAAATCACCCTCCCTTCCTACCCTCGAAAATTCCAAAAGCCCGTCGATCATAGACCGCAGGTGCCCGGCAGATTTAATAATTCGATCTGTATAAGGGGCTACAGCTTCCCGCTGCTCTTCCGGTAATTTCTCAATTAATCTTTCAACATAAGTTGAGAGTTTTCTCACGGGTTCCTGCATGTCATGAGAGGCTATGTATGCAAAATCGTCAGCAATGGTTGACTGGATAACCGGCACCGGTTTATTTTCATGTGTTTCCGTTCCTGTAATCATCCAGGCTTCGCCTGCTTTATTAATCTTACAACTGTACCGGGAATTTATGCCCTCCTCCTTTGTTGCAGATAATATAAAAGAACCTGGAAAAAAAACATCACCTGATCCGCTGATAAAAATTTCTTTTACTTCCGGACTATCGATATGAAAAAAAAGAAGAAAATCTTTAAAACTTATATGGCTGGATGGCAGCCCAAATTTGAAGAGGGGCCATTGCTGGATAAAATGCACTATTCTTTCCTTTGGGTCTGCCACCACAAGCAGTGCAGTAATATTTTCTGTTAGCTCTTTTGACAGCGAAAAGGAACTCGATTCTGTAATTGGCATTCCGTGGTTTGGGTTTGGTATAAATGTCGTAAGGTATTAATGAGATATAATTTTATGCCAACAGCCATGCTGCCGTTTTAATACGGGAACAGGGTTGCCAACAGGCATTTACGGAGGAGACGAATTGCAGATGTTCATTTCCAGGCTAAACTTTTGTGGAAGGATTTCCACAGTTTACATTATAATGGACCAAAGATCAGTTTTAATAATTGACGACGAGGAAGATTGCTGTACCCTTATCAGTAGTTTTTTTAAGAAGAAAAACTACCTGGTATTTATAGCGCATACAATTGAGGAAGGTCTTCAACTTCTGAAATTGCACAGACCTGTTATAGTCTTTCTCGATAATAATCTCCCGGATGGATTTGGCTGGGAAAAAGCCCATGAGATCCTTGCAGCATATCCCGGAATTCAGCTTCATTTATTCAGTGCGTATAAAAATGCTGATCATTATTTGAAGGATAATAATAACTTTATCGTATGGGAAAAACCGCTTTCAGTTAAGCACCTGGAAGCAGCATTGCCTGCAACGCACACCCCTTAAAATATGGATTCAGAAGTAATACTTATTGCTGAAGATGACCTGGAAGATCAGTTCATTATGACCGATGCTTTCCAGGAAACGGGTATCGATCAGTATATTCATTTTGTTGAAAACGGAGAGATGGTGATTGAATACCTGGATAACAAAAAGGAAGATAAATCGCCCTGCCTGATTGTGCTGGATCTTAATATGCCTGTTATGAACGGTACGGAAACATTGAGAAGATTGAAAGTGTCTGGCCGCTTTAGTGATATCCCCGTGATTGTTTATTCAACCTCACTGAATTTAATTGAAATGCAGGAATGTATGCAACTGGGGGCAAGATCATACATCATAAAACCCAACACTTTTACGGAATGTAAAGAAGTTGCAAAACAACTCTATGATTTTTGTAATAAACGCTACTCCTTTCCTACCATTGCAGAAATGATGCAGCAGATGCGTAGCTAATAATACGTTACAAACTATTCTCGGTAGCATTCTAATTTTTAACAAACCACCGTTAGTAAAAAAGTTTTTGAGATTAAATTCTTGTGCGTTTACCTTTGCACCAGTTCTTTAATACCAACTTATCAAGAAAGGCAGAGGGAATGGCCCGATGAAGCCTTGACAACCTACCCCGAATTATTTGGGGCAAGGTGCCAACTCCGACCCGATGGATAATTCGGGATAGATAAGTCAGACATAGCTTCTTAAATATTTTATATAACTAAAGCTCTTCTGATTCTATCAGGGGAGCTTTTTTTATTCTGATAAGTAGATAAGATAAATGCCAGGAAACCAGGCAAGAAATGATTTCTGTAAACAATTTTTATGAGTAACAAACTGACGATAGGATTATTTGGATTTGGAGTGGTTGGAGAAGGTATCTACCAGGTGCTTCAGCAAACACCCTCGCTTAATGCATCAATAAAAAAGATCTGTATAAAAAATTCATGGAAGGATCGCAATGCCCCTGCTGAATTATTCACTACGGTTTATGCCGATATTCTGGATGACCCGGAGATTAATATCGTGGTAGAATTAACCAATGATCCTTCCGAAGCATACGTAATTGTTACTGAGGCATTGAAAAGAAAAAAAGCAGTAGTTAGCGCTAATAAAAAACTGATTGCAGATAATTTTCTTGAGTTGTATAAACTTCAACAGCAATACGATACACCATTTCTCTATGAAGCCGCAGTAGCAGGAAGCATCCCGATTATCCGAAACCTTGAAGAATACTACGATAACGATCTGCTGCAGGCTATCAGTGGTATCATTAATGGTTCAACCAATTATATTCTTACCAAAGTAATTGATGAGGGTCTTGGATTTAAAGAAGCGTTACTCCTTGCACAGCAAAACGGTTTTGCTGAAAAAGATCCATCAACAGATGTTGAAGGCAAGGATGCAGTTAATAAATTAACTATCCTTCTGGCGCATACTTATGGCATAAGCACATTGCCCGAAAACATTCCGCATACAGGGATTACACGTATCAATGCGCTTGATGTTGCCGTGGCAAAAGAAAAACATTATCGTATTAAACTGGTAGCACAGGCCAAAAAATTATCAAATAATAAAGTGGCGAGTTTTGTTCTGCCACAGTTTGTTACAGAAACACAGCAATTGTTCAATGTGAATAACGAGTTTAATGGCATTGTTATAGAAAGTTCATTTGCCGATCAGCAGTTTTTATATGGTAAAGGAGCCGGCCGCTTCCCTACTGCATCGGCTGTGTTAAGCGATATTTCTGCGCTGCGATATCATTACCGGTACGAGTACAGAAAATTCAATACTATCCTTGCTGCAAACTTATCAAACGATTATTTCCTGCGTATCTATATCAGCTTCCCTCCTGATGCTGAGATCAGCCAGTCAGAATTTGAATGGATAGAAGGCTATCATTGCGAAGAAAAACGCCAGTACTATGTGGGCGTAATCCATATTACCGCCTTACTCAATGCGGAATGGTTCCACAATCCCAAAGTCTCCTGTATCCTGTTACCCGATGCTATTATTGAGGAAACAGCCATAAAAAAACTTAAAAAGAAAAGCCTGGAACTTGCTGCTATTTTTTAATCATTTTTGTTTGGTTAAGCAATATCCGGTCGCTCAGAAGGTTTGTTTATAGTTGATAACCAACTTCTCTGCAATAGGTATATGGCAGTAAAATTGTAGTAAGCCATATATAAACTTAATCTATGAGAGTTAAAGATCACCAGTTCCCTGTTGTCGTACAAGCTTATACGCCTAATACCGACCAGGATGTTTTTGTTGCAGAACAGGTTGTACATACACAGGCTGAAGTAGACATCTTCACTTCCAGATATGCAGGTAAACTTATCAAAACGCGTCATCTGACAGATTCAGAAATAGATACCTTACCCAAAAATTATAAAGAAACACATCCTCAATATAAACGCAGCCGATCTTCGGCCCCGGCAGGAAGAATTATTATGGATAATCATTATCCTTATCATTGCGGCTATTGTTATTGGTTTTACAACGGGATGGATACAACGCACATTCCATCTTAACATGTAAAGCCAATTCAAATAGATTAAACCGGTTAACCTTTTTGAAATTACTTTTACTAAAAAGTTTTCATGATCATCCGACTGATACTGGCTTGCGTTTTATTTTCCGGAACCGCTTATACCCAGGCACCCGGGGTGCCTGTAGTTAATTTGATATATTCATCATCACCCAGGCAAAATTTTCGCGGTTTAAGTGTACCCTCAGATAATGTAGTGTGGGTTAGCGGGCAAGGTTTGGTTCTTCGTTCTGTAAATGGCGGACAATCTTTCGATTCATTTCCTGTTCCCGGCTATGAAAGAACAGAGTTTAGAGATATCGAAGCTTTCAACGCAACGGATGCAATCATTTTAGGTGTTGACAGGCCCGGTATTCTTTTACAAACACACGACGGCGGAAAAAGCTGGCAAAAAATATATGAAGACACTGCTAAAGGTGTATTCCTTGATGCCATGACATTTAATAATAAAGGCAGGGGGCTGGCAGTAGGAGATCCGATTAATGGTCATGGATATTTTGTAGGTATTGACGCTAAGCAGGGTTTTGCAATGAAGATTAATCTTGATATTTCTTTTAATGAAGGCGAGGCTTTCTTTGCTTCCAGCGGAACAAACGTGCAGTTCACAAAACCATCAAAAAATAAGTTAGATAAAGTAGTGTTTGTTACGGGAGGCAAATCATCCCGGTTTTATGATGAGGAATGGAAAAACCTTCCCTTAATCCAGGGAAAAGAATCTACCGGCGCAAACTCAATCGACATCTGGAACAAAAGAAACATGGTAGTTGTAGGGGGAGATTTTACTACTGATAAAATTGCAACCGGTAATTGTGCATACAGCACTAACAAAGGTGAAACGTGGCATCAGTCCTTGCAGCCTCCGCATGGTTACCGGTCCTGTGTTACCTATCTCTCCGAAAAACAATTAATCGCCTGTGGCACTTCCGGGATGGATTATTCAAACGATGGAGGGAAAACATGGCAGCTGATCAGTAACGAATCTTATAACGTTGTTCAAAAATCTAATAAGGGAAACGCTGTTTATTTAGCAGGAGCAAAAGGAAAAATTGCTAAAGTGCAAGTTGGAAATTTTTTCAGAAGAAAAAACTAATTACACAAGTAAAACATTACAAATTTAGAAGCTCACACCGGAGCGGCAACGAAAAAGACAGAGACTGGCGTTGTGTATCTCTGTGTCTTTGTACTTCTGTGGTTCAATACCATTATCTAATTGAAAAAGATCAGCAGGGAAATCCTTTTCATAAACTAGTCCATGTATTTTCTTTTTTTCATTTTCGGTTTACGTGCCTCCAGCTCTTCGATCAGCGCTTCGGGTGTAGGATGTTTTGTAACGGACGCCGCGATAAAATAAAGAACGAGTAATAAAGTGATAGACGCCGCTAATTCCCCGAGTTTTATCCAATATCCCCACCACTTATAAACTGCAGCTTTTTCAGGGTTTGAAGATTCATAGATAACCTTCACGGCATCGCCGTTATACAAAAATCGCAAAGGATAATCTGCGGCAATAGTGTAAGTTTTTTGATTGAGATCGAAAGTTGCAAAATGCATTGTTTTGTTATGAAACATATCTTTTCCTGTAATGATATGCGCCGGTATTATTTCGCCGTCAAAATAATCAGGCTGTCTTGTGAATAAGACATATAATCCGAAGATGACAAGATAAACAGTGAGCAGAACTTTTAGCAAAGTGAATAGATTAGAATCAAAAATAGCTGTTTGCCACAAAGACGCAAAGGCACAAAGAAACACAAAGGAAAATTCAAAAAAAAAAGGATTGAAAGCTTCCTCTCAATCCTTCTTAATCATTTTAATCCT